>DATEPR010000121.1:0-3075 GCA_035273045.1 Pseudonocardiaceae bacterium
GACGGGAAGCTGTAGCGGTGCTTGGCCATCTGCTCGGTGAGCACGATCCCCTCGAACACCGACAGGCCGCCGCCGCCGAACTCCACCGGCGCCTCAAGGCACCAGAACCCGGCGTCCCGCGCCTTGCGCTGGAGCTCCCTGCGGTCCGCGTCCGGCAGGTCACGGGCGTCGCCGGGCAGTCGCGCCTCCACCGGCCGGATCTCCTCGCGGACGAACTCGGCCACGGTGCCGGACAGCAGCCGCAGCTCGTCCGGCAGGTCGAACCCCTGGAACGGCACAGCGTCCTCCTGTCGTTCAGTGGCCGACGTAGTTGCCGGGCCGCTTCTCCCGGAACGCGGCGTACGCCTCGGCCGAGTCCTGTGTGGACGTCACGACCGCCATGTGGGAGGAGATCAGGTCCAGCGCGGTCCGCAGGTCCGACCGCGCCGACTGGTACACCGCCCGCTTGATCATCCGCACCGCCACCGGGGGAGCATCGGCGAGCTTGCGGGCCAGGCGGGTGGTGAACGGCAGCAGCTCGGCGTCGTCCACCACGTGGTTGGCGATGCCCAGCCGGGCCGCCTCCTCGCCGTCCACGAAGTCGCCGGTGAGCAGCAGTTCCAGCGCCTTGGCCGTGCCCACCAGCCGGGGCAGGTAGTAGCAGCCGCCGTCACCGGGGACGAGCCCGACCCGGATGTAACCCTCGGACAGCCGCGCCGACCTGGCCACCACCCGCATGTCGCACATCAGCGCCATGTCCATGCCGGCACCGACCGCGACCCCGTTCACCGCCGCGATCACCGGCTTGTCCAGGTCCTCCAGGGCCAGCGGCACCCGGTGGATCCGCTCCCGCAGGTTCTCCTTGCGCTGCAACGGTGTCTGCTCGGCACCATCCTGATAGGACCCGAGGTCGACGCCGGAGCAGAAGGCGTCACCCGCACCGGTCAGCACCACGACGCGGACGTCCGGGTCGGTGCGCGCCCGGCGCAGCACGTCGGCCCACTCGTCGATCATCGCCATGGTGAACGCGTTCTTGCGGTGCGGCCGGTTCAGCAGGATGGTGCCGATCCCGTCGGCCACCGAGAACTCCAGGTCGGGCATGTCGTGTCCCTTCCGCTCACAGCCGGGTGGCCGGGTCGGTTTCGGCGTGCCGGCGCCGCGCCGGCCGGACACCCGGGTTGGCCACGGCGGCCGTCATGCAGTAGCCGACCGGGCCGGTCAGGTCGTGCATCGTGCAGTGCCCCACGGCCACGCCCTGGGCGCTGGTGTGGCCGCCGGACTCCAACCCGATGGTGTCGCCGACCGGCAGCCGGCCCAGGTAGAGCGTGTAGTCGGCGTTGATGAACTCCAGTCCGGTGTCGGCGGCGTGCGCCAGCGGGCTGGCCGAGTCGGCCGCCAGCGCGGCCCGCACCAGCGGGGAGATCGGCTCGTCGCCGACCAGCGCGCAGGTCTCGCGCAGCCAGATCCGCCGCTTGCCGTGCGCCGCCCAGTGCCGGATCTGCTCGTTGTCCTCGGTGAACCGCCAGGCTCGCGTCGGGTAGCGGGTGTGCCTCGGCGGCGGCATGTCCTCCGGTGGCGGCGCGTCCCACGCCGGTGTCGCCGGCACCCGCCCCGGTGGCTGCTCGCCCAGTCGCAGCAGCACCGCGCTGGCCTTCGCCACCGGTTCGCCGCCGATCTCGGCGACCGCCTCGGCCACCCTGATCCGCCTGCCGTCCCGCACCCGCTCGGTGTCCACCCGCACCGGTGCGAACGGCGCGTTGCGGAACAGGTCCACGGTCAACCGGCTCACGTGCAGTTCGGCCGTGCCGTGCTCCCCTTCCACGGCACGGGCCAGCAGGCCGCCGAGCAGCCTGCCGTGCAGCATCGTGGCGCTCCACCAACTCCTGGCGTGCGGCGCCGGCGTGAACCGTCCTCCGGCGACCGTGAAGTACGGCTCGCCGTTCACTCGCTCTCCCGGTTCAGCGGGTCCAGCCGGGTGATCATCCGCACCGCCTCCTCGGTGATGGCGGCGGCCTCGCGTTTGGTGGCGCAGGTGGCGATCTCCCGGCCCGCCTCGCCGATGATCGAGGTGAGCACGGCGACGGTCAGCCGGTCCACCGGGTCGGAACCGGCGCCCAGCAGCACGGCGTTCTGCCGCAGCCATTCCCGGTTGCGGGTGCGGCGCACCAGTTCGAAACCGGGCGGCCCGTCACCGTCCATGAACAGCCGCACCAGATCCCGCCGCTGCCACGATCCCTCCAGGAACGCGCGGGCGCCGACGATCAGCAGCCGCAACGGATCCTGCTCGCCCTCGGCTCGGGCCTTGGCGACCGCGGCGGCGGCGTTCTCCTCGTGCCGGGCCTGATGGTCCTCCCACAGCGCCAGGAACAGTTCGGTCTTGCCGCCGAAGTGGTGGTACAGGCTGCCCACGCTGGAACCGGCGCGCTCCACCACGGCGGCCACGCTGGCCTCGGCGAAACCCTGCTGGCCGAACACCTCGCGGGCGGCGTCCAGCATGGCCCTGCGGGTGCCCGCGGTGCGGCTCCACTGCCAGGCGTTGCCGCCCGAGCCGCCCGAGCCGTCGGTCCTGCGCGCCATCACCGATCTCCCGCACTCGTCCGACCTATTGACACCGCTGGCCACCGTAACGCAGGCTGACCACCATACTAGAGCGAGGTTCTAGAAATGGCTGGACCATGACCCTGGGCATGCGCACGCTGTTCCATCCGACCTCGATCGCACTCGTCGGCGCCACCGACAAATCGGGCTGGTCGCGCAACACCTTCGACAACCTGCGCAACCACCGCTTCCCCGGCGCCGTCCACCTGGTGAACCCGCGCACCGAGGTGGTGCACGGGCAGCGCGCGTACCGCAGCCTGTCCGAGATCGGCCAGCCGGTCGACCTGGCCTACGTGATGGTGCCGACCGTCGCCGTGCTGCCGGTGCTGCGCGAGGGCGCCCGGCTGGGCATCCGCAACTACGTCGTGCTCACCGCGGGATTCGCCGAGACCGGTGAGGACGGCGGCAGCATGGAACGGGCCGTCGTGGACTTCGCGCGGGACAACGGTCTCACCGTGCTCGGCCCGAACGGCAACGGCTACATCAACGCCGCAGCCG
>DATEPR010000122.1:0-10228 GCA_035273045.1 Pseudonocardiaceae bacterium
CGCGGTGTCGGACACCGGCCCCAGCACCTCGCTGCTGCGCGGGATCGCGCCCGCCGGCACCGGCCGGCTCGGCTCGCGCTCCAGCACCTGGCCCAGGTTCTCCGCGTTGGCGTCCCGCGCGGTCAGCGGGGACAGGCCGAAGGTGGACTCGATCAGCTTCAGCGTCGACGTGTGCTCGAACGGGCCGTGGTGCACGACCCGCGCGGGCGCCAGGTTGGACACCACGACCGCCGGCACCCGGAAGCCGAGTTGGCGGTAGTCCGGGATGAGCTGGCCGTCGGTCGGGGTGGTGCTGTCACCGGCGTGGCTGACCGTGGCCGGGTCGGTGTCGTCGACGACCTTCGGTGGCGGCACGTGGTCGTAGAAGCCGCCCCACTCGTCGAACGTGACCACCAGGACCGTGTTGTCCAGGTAGCCGGCGTCGGACAGGGCGTGGTAGGCGTCGGCGATGAACCGTTCGCCCAGGCGGATGTCGGCCAGCGGATGGTCGTCGGCGGACGTGCCGTTGCCCTCGGTGTTGAACGCCGGGTCGAGGAAGCTGACGTTGGGCAGGTTGCCCGCGGCGACGGTGTCGACGAACGACGGCGTCGTCACCGGGATGCCCAGCGCGTCCTGGTCGCCGTCGGCGAACGGGTGCCAGAACGGGAAGTACTTGGTGCCCCACAGGGCCAGGAACGGCGAGTCGCGGAAGAAGTAGCCGCCCGTCGGCACGCCCTGCGTGTTGGGAATGGGGGAGAGCTGGTCCCAGATGGCCGGCATCGTGGTCAGCACGGCGGAGTTGTGGTCCCGGTCGGTGCGGGCCGAGTGCTGGTAGAACCGGTTCGGGAAGGTCTCCCCGGCGAACGAGCAGAAGTAGCGGTCCAGGGTGGTGTAGTGCTCGGCGAGCGCGCCGGTCACCGGCACGTCCGGCACCACCTTGCGCCGCGGGCCGCCGTGGCCGTGACCGTCGACCAGGTTGGTGTAGAAGCCGATCGGGAACGTGTTCGCCGCCGCCGGTGTGACGCCGGGGTTGTTCGCCGGCTTGGTGGGGCGCATCAGGAAGCCGTCGTTGCGGCCGTCGTCGTGCTGGACCAGGAAGCCTTCCCAGCTGTGGTCCGGGTCGCTGTAGCCGCAGCCCTGGAAGTCCGGCGCCAGCGGGTAGTTGGGGTAGCGGTTGCCGTCCGGCGCCGGGAACGTGAGGTCGGTGCGGCCGTCCGCACCCGGCAGCCAGCCGAGGAAGTGGTCGAACGAGCGGTTCTCCATCATCAGGATCACCACGTGCTCGACGCCGTTGGAGCCGTGCGGGAACCGGGCCGGCGAGGCGTTGGCTACGGCCTGCGACAGCAGGTCGGAACCGGTCATGGCCAGGCCGGTGGACGCACCCATGAGCTGCAGGAACGTTCGACGAGTCAGCACCATGGGAGTATTGGTAACACCCGTGAACGCATCACCGGCAGAGTGGGACCACGGGGTGACGTCCAGGTTGCCGGCGCCTGGCCGGGCGTTCCGGTCGTAGGCTGACGCCCGTGAGTGATCAGCCGGACGAGCGCGTGGAGATCAACGGCGACCCGCCGACGGTCGAGTCGTTGAGCCGGCTGGCGCTGCACGGCTACGGCCACTTCACCGCCATGCAGGTCAGGGAAGGCAAGGTCAGAGGGCTGGCCGCGCATCTGGACCGGCTGACCCGGGCGCACCGGGAGATGTTCGGCGACCCGCTGGACCCGGACCGGATCCGGTGGCTGGTGCGGCACGCGCTGGCCGGTGACGCCGCCGCCTCGGTCCGGGTGATCGGCACCGGCGACGGCGTACTCGTAACGGTCCGGCCGCCGGCCCCGCCGCCGCCCGAGCAACGGCTGCGCAGCGTGCCGTACCAGCGCCCGCTGCCGCACCTGAAGCAGGTCGGCGGCGGCTTCGGCCAGACGTACTACCGGAACCTGGTGCACGCCAAGGGATACACCGACGCGCTGCTGACCGGCAGGGACGGCGCGATCTCCGAGTGCGGCGTCGCGAACGTCGCCTTCGCCGACGACGCCGGCGTGGTGTGGCCGAACGCGCCCGCGCTGGCCGGGATCACCATGACCGTGGTGGAACCGCGGCTGCCGGCCGGTGGCGTGCCCAGCAGGCGCGGTCCGGTGCGGCTGTCCGACGTGCCCGGCTGCCGCGCGGCGTTCGTCACGAACTCGCACGGCATCGCGCCGGTGACCCTGGTGGACGACGTCGACGTGCCGGTGGACGCGCACCTGATGAAGACTCTGGACGAGATCTACGAAACCGTGCCCTGGGACCGAATCTGACACTGGAGGCCCACTCGTGCCCGTGACCCCGCCGCTGCTGCCGACGTCGCTGGTGGGCAGCTACGCCCAGCCGGACTGGCTGATCGACCGTGCCAAGCTGGCCGGCCGCTTCCCGCCCAGGGTCCGGGCCAAGGAGCTGTGGCGGGTGGCACCGGAGTTCCTGGCACAGGCCCAGGACGACGCCACCCGGCTGGCGATCCGGGCGCAGGAGGACGCCGGACTGGACATCATCACCGACGGCGAGATCCGCAGGGAGAGCTACTCCAACCACTTCGCCACCGCGCTGGACGGCGTGGACGTCGACAACCCGGGCACGGCGCTGGACCGCAGCGGCCACCCCAACCCGGTGCCCAGGATCGTCGGCCCGATCCGCCGCCGCGGCCCGGTCGAGGTGGCCGACGTGAAGTTCCTGCGGGCCAACACCGACCGGACGATCAAGATGACCGTGCCCGGCCCGTTCACCATGTCCCAGCAGGCGCAGAACGATCACTACCCGGACGCCGAGGCCGCCGCGATGGCCTACGCCGCCGCCGTGCACGACGAGATCGCCGACCTGTTCGCCGCGGGCGCCGACATCGTGCAGATCGACGAGCCGTACCTGCAGGCCCGGCCGGAACCGGCCCGCCAGTACGGGTTGCGGGCGCTGAACGCGGCCCTGGACGGCATCACCGGGACCACCGCCGTGCACATCTGCTTCGGCTACGCGGCGATCATCCACGAGCGGCCGTCCGGCTACTCGTTCCTGCCCGAACTGGCCGGCTGCCCGGCCGACCAGGTCTCCATCGAGACCGCCCAGTCCGGCCTGGACCTCGGCGTGCTGGCCGACCTGAGTGAGAAGACGATCATCCTGGGCGTGATCGACCTGTCCACTCCGGACGTGGAGACCCCGGAACTGGTGGCCGAACGGACCCGACGGGCGTTCGCCTGGCTGCCGCCGGAACGGATCACCATCGCCACCGACTGCGGCATGAAGTACCTGCCGAGGGAGTCGGCCGAGGGCAAGATGCGGGCGATGGCCGGTGCCGCCGCGCTGCTGCGGGCGGAACTGGCGTGACCGGTCAGTGCTGGGCGGGTGCGGTGAACGTGTCGCACCGGGCCGGGTCACCGGTCTGGTAGCCGGTGGTGAACCACTGCTGGCGTTGCGCTGACGAGCCGTGCGTCCAGTTCTCCGGTTGCACGGTGCCGGTGGCGGCCCGCTGCTGGAAGTCGTCACCCACGACGGCGGCGGCGTGCAGCGCCTCCTCGATGTCGCCCGGTTCCAGCAGGCCGCGCTGGTAGGTGGAGTGCGCCCACACGCCGGCGTAGCAGTCGGCCTGTAGTTCGGTCCGCACGGACAGCGCGTTCGCGGCCTCCGGCATGCTCTGCGACAGGTGGGCCACCTGTGCGGTGACACCGGTGAGCACCTGGATGTGGTGGCCGACCTCGTGCGCGACGACGTACGCCTGCGCGAAGTCGCCCCGCACCCCGAACTGCCGCGCCATCTGCTCGAAGAACGACACGTCCAGGTAGACGCCGTGGTCGGCGGGGCAGTAGAACGGGCCGACCTTCGCCGACTGGGTCCCGCATCCGGTGTGCACCGCCGAGGTGAACAGCACCAGCCGTGCCGGCTGGTAGGTCAGACCGGCGTCGGTGAACACCCGGTTCCACTGCTGCTGGGCGTCGTTGAACACGGCGGCGATGAACCGCTGCACCTGTGCCGTGGACGACGGGGTGGGCAGGGTCGGTGGCGCCGCCGCGGGCGGGAACCTGGGCAGCCGCTGCGCCGGACCCTCGGCGACCGTGGGCACCGGCGCCGACGTGGTCGGCGTCGACTGCTTCGGCGCGGCCACACCCCCTGCCGAACAGCCTCCGACCAGCAAGGCCAGGGCGACCGCGACGCACACCTTGCGCACCGGCCGATGGTAACGGCGGCCCGGCCGGCCCGCCCGAGATGCGCGAATGCCCCGAAACGGCGTCAGTTCTGCAACGGCAACAGTTCCGCCACGAAGCCGGACAGGAATTCCTCGTACGGCACGCCACCCAGCGGCCGGATCACGAACTTGCTCAGGCCGCCCTCGATGTGGCGCTCCAGCAACGTTCTGGCGTGCCGCCAGCCGTCGGCGACCAGTTCGGCCGGATCGGCGTCGGGCCGGCGGCGCCGGGCGGCGGCCAGTTGGGCGTCGGTGACGCCGGTCAGCGCGACGCCGAGGCTCAGCCCGAAATGGTCCGCCTCGACCTCGCGGCCCGCGTCCGCCGCTGCCGCCTGGATCGCGATGCGCGCCCGGCGGGACTGGTCCGGGCTCAGGAAGCTGCCCAGCCACCCGTCGGCGAGCCGGCCTATCCGGTTCAACGCGGCCGGTGCCGCGCCGCCCAGCCAGATGTCCAGCGGCTTGGCCGGCCGCGGCCCGATCACGGCGCCGGTGACGGTGTGGAACTCGCCGTGGAACGTGACCTCGTCCTGAGTGAGCAGCAGCCGCAACAGCCGCAGCGACTCGTCGAACACGGCGGCCCGGCGGCCGGGCGGCACCGGGAACAGCGGCCACTCGGCCCGCTGCGCCGGCCGCAGCCCGAACACCGGCAGCACCCGGCGCGGCGCCAGCGCGGCCAGTGACGTCAACTGTTTCGCGACGAGCACCGGATGCCGGCCGGGCAGCACGGCGACGCCCGTGCCGACCTTCAGCTTCGTCGTCCGGCCGAGCGCGGCGGCCATGCCGACGAACGGCTCGACCTGACGGGTGTACACGAGTTCGGACAGCCACAGCGAGTCGATGCCGGCGGCTTCCAGCCGGTCGACGACGGCGGCAAAGTCGGCCGGGTCGCTGTCCTGCCCGAGCCCCACGCCGATGCGCACCTTCACCCGTCCATCTGACCACGGCCGCGCCGGTGCCGTCGCGGTCGATCGTCCACCCGGGAGCGTCGTCCGGCACACTGGTCGCGTGCCACCCACGACCGGCGCTCCCGACCAGAAGCCGGGCTGGCTGCTGCTGATCTACCGCATCCCGTCCGAGCCGACGCGGCTGCGCGCCGCGGTGTGGCGGCGGCTCAAGGGACTCGGCGCGATCTACCTGCAGAGCTCCACGGCCGCGCTGCCGGCCAGCCCGGCCAACGAGCGGGCGATGCGCAAGCTGCACCACGACATCATCGAGATGTCCGGGTCGGCGTCGCTGCTCAGCTGTGACGTGCTGGTGGGGGAGCGGGACGTGATCGCGGCGTTCCAGGCGGCCCGCGACGACGAGTACGAGGAGATCGTGGACAAGTGCCACGACTTCCTCGACCAGGTGGCGAAGGAGTACGCGGCCAACCACTTCACGTTCGCCGAACTGGAGGAGAACGAGGAGGACCTGGTGAAGCTGCGCAACTGGCTGGCCAAGATCATCGACCGGGACGTGTTCGACGCGCCCGGGCGGGCGGCCACGCAGAGCGCGATCGCGGAGTGCGAACGGGTGCTGGAGGAGTACGCCAGCCGCGTCTACGCCGAACAGACGGACACGCACTGACAGTGGGTCCCCGTCCTACCGGATCGGCAGGGTCCTGGGTCCCCCAATTCTGGGGGTGCCGCGCGGTCACGGTGGGGCCGCGCCCCAGGCCAGGCGCGCGTGCCGGCCGGAGGATGGTCGTGTTCGCCCCATTGTCCAAGATTTTTCCCAGCCGCCTGGTTAACGGTGTTTGAGCAGAACGCGATACCGCCGGCATCAGGACTGGAAAAGGGAAGGCAGGCCATGCGATGTCTCCCAGCGATGATGCCGCCGGGCGGCCCGGCATCACCCAAGGTCGGTAACACGTCGTAAGCAGGCGTGCATGGTCGGGACCGGCGCTGAGCGCCGAGCGCCGCCGGCCGTGACCGACCCGCCGCACCGCGCCATCCCGGGCAGGTGGCGCGGTGCGGCCGCGTTCACTCCGCGTGGGTGCGGCGGGTGGCTCGCCACAGGCTCCAGGACAGCACGACCAGCACGACGAGCGGCAGCGGCCACCAGCTCGCCACCCCGGCGGTGGCCAGCAGCCAGGTGACCAGCAGGCCGAGCACCACGGCCACCGCGATCCGCCAGTCGTCGCCGACCACGAAGTCGTAGCAGAACACGCCGAACGCCTTCAGCCGCCGGGTCATGTCAGGCCACCTTCTCGCTCGTGGTCACCGGGCGGTCGGCGGTGCGGCGCAGCAGGGCGACCAGTCCGAGCGCGACGATCGCGACCGCGGGCACGATGCCCAGCAGGGCCGCGTCACCGGCCGGCCAGTGCGTGCCGGCGCCCTCCGATCCCCAGAACAGCCCGAAACTGGTCAACATCACGCCGACCACGAACTTCAGCGTGTTCTCCGGTACCCGGGCCAGCGGCGCGCGGACCGCGGCACCGGCCGCGGCCACCACGGCGACCGCCGAGACGGCGGCGACGGCGGCCAGTGGGATGTCGTGCTGGTTGCCGCCGAAGGTGAGGGCGATGAAGACGACCTCCAACCCTTCCAGCAGCACGCCCTTGAACGACACCGTGAACGCGTACCAGTCGCGCACCGCGTGCCGGCCCCGCACGGTCGCGCCCAGTGCCGCCACCCGTTGCCGGGTGAAGATCGCGTCCTCGTCGTGCAGCGCCTTGTGCCCGCTGGCCCGCAGCACTGCCTTGCGCAGCCACTGCAGGCCGAACACCAGCAGCAGGCCGCCGACGACCAGGCGCAGCACGGCCAGCGGGAGCAACGTGAGTGCCGGACCGAGCACCGCCACGATCACCGCGAGCACCAGCAGCGCGGTCACCAGGCCGGTCGCCGTGGACCGCCAGTCGCGGACCGTCCCGACGGCCAGCACGATGGTCAACGCCTCCACGGCCTCCACCGCGCAGGCCAGGAACACCGCCAGGAACAGTGCTCCGCTGGTCATGCCCCACCACCTCATGTAACGACCGTTATTCAATCCGAGTGACAGCATATGTCACCTGACATATGTGACCGGACGCCGAACGCCGCGACCGGCGGATGGTCGGGTGCGCCACCGTGTAGCGTCGCCAGGCGCGAACTCGCCATCTTCTACACTCTTGTAGAAGGAGCTCCGCCGGACGAAGGATCGCTCGATGCAACAGTTCATCGCCAACTTCGGCTACCTCGCCGTGTTCGTGCTGATGGTGGCGGAATCGGCGTGCATTCCGATCCCGTCCGAGCTCATCATGCTGTTCGGCGGCGCCCTGGCCGGCGGCGCGGTCGCCGGGGCCGGACTCAACCTGGTGGCCGTGATCGTGGTCGGCTGCGCGGGCAACGTCGTCGGCAGTTACCTGGCGTGGGCCGTCGGCCGGTACGCGGGACAGGCCGCGTGGCGCCGCTGGGGCCGCTACGTGCTGCTCACCGAGCACGACATCGACCGTGCGGAACGCTGGTTCGACCGGCACGGTTCGTGGTCGGTGCTGGTCGGCCGCGTGGTGCCGGTGGTGCGCACGTTCATCTCGCTGCCGGCCGGCGTCGCCGGGATGCCGCCGCTGCGGTTCGGCCTGTACACCGCGATCGGCTGCCTCCCGTGGACCGCGGCCCTGGGTGTCGCCGGCTACTTCGTCGGCGCCCACTGGCAGGCGCTGGCCGACGACTTCCACGGCCCAACCTACGTGATCGCCGCGATCATCGGCGTGCTCGTCGTGCTCGGCGTCGTGGTGTTCGTCCGCCGTCGTCGGGCCGAACTGGCCAGGGAGCGTCAGGACCGGGCGTTCCAGGCGTACCAGTCGCGGCTGGACGGCGACAGGTAGTGCCGCGGGCTGACCTTCTGCGTCGGGTACAGCCGGAAGCCCTCCGGTGGCCCGTCCGGTGAGTCGTGGAAGTACACCCCGCTGACCCAGTCCGGGTTGATGTCCAGTTCCATGCCGCGCACCACGCCCGCCGCCCGCATCAGCCGGCCGAGCGTGCACACCGACAGCGCCGGCCCGCCGACGTAGACCTCGGCACCGGTGGCGGTGACACCGAAGCCGGAACGGTCGATGAACGCGGCCTGGCCGATCGTGTTGCCCCACTCGGCCGGTCCGCCGCTGGCACAGGTCCGGTTCACCTCGCCGTGGTCCACCAGCAGCACCAGGTTCTGCCGGACGCTGGCCACTCCCGGCGCCATCCGCACCTCGCGGTCCCACGAGCCGACGTCGGCCACCCCGTTGGCGCCCAGGACCAGGCTGGCCGCGCCGCGGACCAGTGGCAGCACCGTGCGGCCCTCGCTGTAGTAGCCGCCGTGGCTGTCGCCGTTGAGCCGGAAGCCGCTGTTGAACGCGGCGACCACGGTGCGCTGTAGTACCGGCGTGAGCCACGTCGGCGTGTGCCAGTGGCCACCGGGATCGTGGTAGCCGGGATGCAGCCGGCCGGCCACGAACGTGGGGTCCAGCCACATCGCCGTGGCCACGTACGACGTGTGCTCCGCGTCCGGCCGCAGTGACGCGACCCGCACCGCTGGGTGGCCGTGCACCGTGACCACTGTCTGCCACTGGCCCTCGCCGGGCAGCGGCGACCCGGCGGCGAACGGCTTGACCGGTGGTGGCGCGGGCAGTCCCGGATCAGCGACGTGCCTGGTCGGCGGCGCGTGGTGCACCACACCGCTGGCCGGTGGGATGCCGTGTGCCGGCGTGCCGCCGATGGCCGGCGGATGCCGGTCGTACTGCTGTCGCTCCAGCCAGGTCACCACGCCGCCCAGGCCGTGGTCGCGGCCCCACTCGGCCAGCCGGGCCGCCGTGCTGTCGGTGCCGGGCACGGTCAGCGCGTTGCCGATGGACCATCCGGTCACGGCGAGGAAGCCGAACAACCCGGCCAGCACACCCCGCACCACCCAGCGGCTTCGGCGCCGTTTGTGCGACGGCGTCCGGGGAACCCCGATCCGTACGGTGTCCTCGAACTGGCCGGTGTCCCGTTCGGTGGGCCAGCCTTTACCAGGCATGGATGCCACATCCTCACTAAGATTTACAAGTCTGTAGATGTTAGTGAGGGGGTCGTTGGCTGGCTGTGTGGTGAACCTTCGTCCGGATCGCCTGGCATGATCGGCGATGTCCGGAAGGAGCCAGAAATGTCGTTGCTGACCACGGACGGCCGGTCCGCCGTGCTGGTGCGGGAGGCGGACGCGGAGGTCGTCGGCGCGGCCCCGACGGTCATGCGGCTGTACGCCGACGCCAGCGCCACCGGGGGAGCGCTGAGCAGCCAGCGGGTCACCCTGGGCACCGGTGCGAACGGCGCGTCGCCGCACCACCACACCGGTTCCGCCGAACTGTTCTTCATCCTCGACGGATCGCTCCAGGTGCTGGCCGGCGACCACGTCACCACCGCGGAGACCGGCGACTTCCTGGTTGTCCCACCCCTGATGCCGCACGCCTTCGGCGCCGCGCCCGGTGCGACGGCCGACCTGCTCATCGTCCTCGCGCCCGGCGTGGAGCGGTTCGAGTACTTCCGCCTGCTGGACCGGGTGGGCAAGGGCCAGGCCACCCAACAGGAGGTGCTGGACGCGCAGGACCGCTTCGACAACCACTTCCTGGACAGCCCGGTGTGGCGTCAGGCCAGGGAAACGGCGTAGCCGTCGCCGGCCGGCGTCCACTTTGTCACACTCGGCCCGGCCGGAGCGTCATGCGGTCGGGGGCGCCGACGACGGGACGTGACGATGGACGAACGGGACTGGCTGACCGAGCGCTTCGAGGAGCACCGGGGCCACCTGCGCTCGGTGGCCTACCGGATGCTCGGTTCGGCCAGCGAGGCCGATGACGCCGTCCAGGAGGCGTGGCAGCGGGTGATCCGGGCCGACACGTCCGACGTGGCGAACATCGGCGGCTGGCTCACCACCGTCGTCGCGCGGGTGGCGCTGACCATGCTGCGGTCCCGGCGTGCCCGGCGGGAGGAGCCGATCGACGGGACCGAGCCGGCGGCGCCGGACGCCGGCCCGGAGGCCGAGGCGGTCCGGGCCGACTCGGTCGGCCTCGCCCTGCTCGTCGTGCTGGACACACTGGCCCCCGCCGAGCGGATCGCGTTCGTGCTGCACGACATGTTC
>DATEPR010000123.1:0-23198 GCA_035273045.1 Pseudonocardiaceae bacterium
TTCCAGGTGCTTGACCAGCGCCCGCAGCGCGTTGCTGTGCGACACCACCAGCACGGTCCGGCCGGCCAGTTCCGGCTGGAGCACGTCGTGCCAGTACGGCAGCAGCCTGGCCTGCACGTCGGCGAGTGACTCCGACCTGGGCAACCGGGCACCGAGCGATGCGTAGCGGGGGTCGCCGGCCGGGCTGTGCGGGCTGCTGTCCGGCAGCGGCGGCGGGGTGCCCTTGAAGGCGCGGCGCCACTCGGCGAACTGTGCCTCGCCGTACTCCCGCACCACGTCCCGCTTCACCCGGCCGGTGAGCGCGCCGTAGTGGCGTTCGTTCAGCCGCCAGGTCCGGCAAACAGGCACCGAAACGCCCAGTGCGCGCAGTACTTCGGCAGCCGTGTCGACCGCTCTGACCAGCACCGACGTGTGCACCACGGCCGGCGGCAGGCCGTGTCCGGCGAGCAGCGTCGCCGCCTGCCTGGCCTGTTCCCGGCCGCTGTCCGCCAGCGGCACGTCCAGCCACCCGGTGAACAGGCCCTGCTCGTTCCACTCCGAGTTGCCGTGCCGGAGCAGGACCAGCGTGCCGGTCACCCGGTGTTCGCCGGGGTCCGCGAGGCCAGGGGCGTGTCGACGCCGACCCGGCCGATCCCGCTGGCGCCGCCGGGCGAGCCGAGCGGGGCGTCCCTGCCGGGCAGGACGTCGTCGAAGAAGGCGGCGTTGTCGTCCCGCCACGGCACGTCCTCGTCGTTGATGCGCAGGTCGGACGTGATCGCCTCGACCGGGCACACCGGCTCGCACGCGCCGCAGTCGATGCACTCGCGCGGGTTGATGTACAGCTTGCGGTCGCCCTCGTAGATGCAGTCCACCGGGCACTCCTCGACACAGGACCGGTCCAGCACGTCCAGGCAGTCACCGGCGATGAAGTACGGCATGTCGATCCTCTCAGGCGGCCGTCTCGGTCGAGTGACCGGGAAACAGGTGGGCGGACGGGTCGGCGGCCGATGCCGCGTTGTTCACGGCGAGCGCTGCCTCGCCGAAGCCGACGGAGATCAGCCGGACCTTGCCCGGGTAGTCGGCGATGTCACCGGCGGCGTAGATGCCCGGCACGCCGGTGGACATGGTGGAGTCGACGACGATGTGCCGGTCCCGCACGGTCAGGCCCCAGCCGGCGAGCGGGCCCAGGTTCGCGGTGAAGCCCAGCGCGGCCACCACCCGGGAACAGGGCAGTTCGACCAGCGTGCCGCCCGCGGTGTCGCGCAGCACGACCCGCTCCACCCGGCCGTCACCGGCGATCTCGTCGACGACGTACGGGGTGCGGATCACCGCGCGGGACGCGGCCAGCCGGGCGACGGACGACTCGTGCGCGGTGAATCTCGGCCTGCGGTGGGCGACGGTGACGGACTCGGCGATCGGCTCCAGGGTGAGCGCCCAGTCCACGGCGCTGTCCCCGCCGCCCACCACCAGCACGTGGTGGCCGGCGTAGCCGGCCGGGTCGGTGACGAAGTGGTCGACACCCCGGCCCAGGTAGTCGGCGCCGGCGGGCAGCGGTCGCGGGGTGAACGTGCCGATGCCGCCCGCGATCACGATCGAACGGGTGGTGACGACCGTGCCGGTGGTCGTGGTGATCCGCAACCGGCCGTCCGCCAGCCGCTCCAGCGCGGACGCCGACTCGCCGAGCAGCCACGTGGGGGAGAAGCGTTCCGCCTGGTCCAGCAGGCCGGCCACCAGGTCGCGGCCCAGGATCTCGGGGAAGCCGGCGACGTCGTGGATCAGCTTCTCCGGGTACAGCGCGGCCACCTGCCCGCCCGGCGTGGGCAGCGAGTCGATGACCGCGGTGCGCAGGCCGCGGAAACCGGCGTAGTAGGCGGCGTACAGGCCGGCCGGGCCGGCGCCCACGACCAGCAGATCGGCGTCGAACAAACTCCCCACCTCCTAATGGTATTACCATTATTCCACATGGCGGCGGGAGTGCAAACAGCTAGATGACGACCTTCGTCATGATGCCGGCGGGGAACACGTCGTCCGACGTCACCAGCCGGTGCGCGATGCCCTGCTGGTGCGCGTACCGGAGCAGTTGGTCCACCGTGCGCCGGTTCGGCTCGATCCCGTACGGGAACGGGTCACCGTCGAACAGGTCGGCCATCCGCCGCCCGTAGGTGGCCAGCCAGGGCAGCGGGTAGCGGGACACCGCCGGGTCGAGCAGCCGCTCCACGCTGCGCTGCTTGGACTCCAGGAAGGCGTTGTAGAGATTGCGCGCCACCCACGGGTGGTCGGCGAGCACCTGCCGGCGCATCGCGATGACGTGCATGATCGGCCAGACACCGGTCCGCTGGTAGGACTCCAGCTCCTGCTCCTGGTGGTCCGGGAACAGCCGCACCACGTCCGGGTGGCCCTCCAGGAAGCACGTCGGCGGCCGGGCGATGATCGCGCAGTCGATGTCGCCCGCCGCGAGCAGGTCGGACAGCGACCGGTCGGCCACCCTGGTCAGCCGGACACCCTCGGGCAGGTCCAGTTCCACCTTCTCCTCGCGACCGGCCGCGTTGGCACCGGCCTGGTACCACTCGACGTCGGTCAGCGGCACACCGGCCTCGTCCTGGAGCCAGCCCCGCATGTAGACGGCGGCCGAGTGGGCCCACTCCGGCGAGCCGACCCGCTTGCCGCGCAGGTCCGCCGCCGTCCGGATGCCGCTTCGCCGGTTGACGTAGAAGGCGCCGAACCGGAACAGCCGCGAGCACACCACGGGCAGGCCGATGATGTCCGGGTCCGGCCGGGTGACCTGGGCCGCGAACTTCGCGATGGACAGCTCGGCGACGTCCCACTCGCGGTTCGCGGTGAACCGGGCGAACACCTCGTGATGGCCCAGCAGCGACCAGATGTGGTCGATGCCCTGCGCCCGGACCGTGCCCAGGCGGAAGTCGCGGAAGTGGTCGTAGTCCGTGGTCGCGATGCTCAGTCGCAGGGCTGTCATGCCGGTCAGACTAACTTGCTTATGGTCCTACCGTCAGTCCATACTGTCGTGGTGTCGACTCCGGAGCGGACCTCGGTCGGGCTGATCGGGCTCGGCGCGATGGGCCTGCCGACCGCCCGGCTGCTGGCCGCTGCCGGACACCCCACCCACGTCTACGACGTCGATCCCGCCGCCATGGCGTCCGCGGCCGGCGCGCTGCCGGTTGAGTCCGTTGTGGACCTCGCTGCCCGGTGTGACGTCGTCATGGTCATGGTGCCGACCGACCGGGACGTACTGGACGTGTGCGGTGAACTGACGTGCGCGGCCCGGCCGGACACCGTCGTGCTGGTGTGCAGTTCGGTGACCGTCGACACCTGCCGGGCCGTGGCCGAACTGGCGGCGCCGCGTGGCGTTCACGTCCTGGACGCCGCGCTGACCGGCGGGGTGCGGGCCGCGGTGGCGGGCCGGATCAACCTGCTGGTCGGCGGGGACGAGGCCGTGCTGGACCGGGTCCGGCCGGTGCTCGCGCCGTGGACCGCGACCGTGCACCACCTCGGTCCGCTGGGGTCGGGGCAGGTGGGCAAGACGGTGCACAACCTGTGCCACTGGGGCCAGCTGTCGGCCATCGTCGAGGCGCTGCGGCTGGGCCGGGCGCTGGGCGTGCCACCGGCGAAGCTGCGGGCCGCGGTGCTGGACGGGCCGGCGGCCAGCCGGACGCTCGCCGAGATGGGGCTGTTCCGGCTGACCTGGTACCAGAAGGACCTGGCCAACGCGATGCGGATGGCGGCCGGTGCCGGCCGTTCGCTGCCGGTGGCCGACGCCGTGCGGGTCGCGATGGAGCACATCACGGTCGGTGACATCGCCGGTCTGTACGCCGAGGAGTGACGGCGCGTTCGTCCGTGTTGTCTTCTTGACACCGTGCGACCGGACGGCTTTAGTTGCTATGGACGATTGGTAAGACCATAAGGAGGGTGCTGGATGCGCGACGACTACCAGAAGGGCGTCCTGGCCAGCGAGAAGAAGAATCTCAGCTCCTCGGAGATCGCCGCGCGGGACGAGTTCAACCGCCAGCACCCGCCGAACAGGGGCCTGGTCGTCGAGGACGACCTGCGCAAGATGGAACTGCCCGCCCGGCCGTGGCGGAACAACCGGGGCCACTACTTCGACCTCGGCGACTACGAGGTGCTGGGCGCGCACATCTCCGAACTGATGCCCGGCAACAGCTCGGTCCGGCACCGGCACACCACCGAGGCGTACCTGTACGTGGTCAAGGGGCACGGCTTCTCGCTCATCAACTACGACGACGAGCCGATCCAGGTGGTCGAGTGGCAGGAGGGCACGCTGTTCGCCCCGCCGCGCTGGGCCTGGCACCAGCACTTCAACCTGGACCAGAACGACACCTCGCGGTACCTCGCCATCCAGGACACCGGCCTGCTGCGCACCATGCGGCTGCACAACATCGAGCGGCACGCGGTGCAACTGTCGCCGGAGGAGGGCCGCAAGCTGCTCGACGAGGCGGTCAAGGCCGGCACGACGCACGGCGCGAAAAACCGCTAATAGATAAAATGGTCTTACACTTCGGGTGGCGGGCTGGGCGCGCGACTCGCCACCGGTCGGTGGGAAAGGCGGACTGAGGATGCTCAAGCAGGAGATCAACGAGCTGCTCACGCGGACCGGCCCCGGCACGCCGATGGGGGATCTCTTCCGGCAGTACTGGCTCCCCGCGCTGCTCGCCGAGGAGCTGCCTGAGCCCGGGAGCCCGCCGGTGCGGGTGAAGCTGTTGTCCGAGCGGATGATCGCGTTCCGGGACAGCGACGGCCGCTACGGCCTGATCGACGAGTTCTGCGCCCACCGGGGCGTCTCGCTGTGGTTCGGCAACAACGAGATCGGCGGGCTGCGCTGCGCCTACCACGGATGGAAGTACGACGTCACCGGGCAGTGCGTCGAGGTGCCGTCCGAACCGGAGAACAGCAACTTCTGCAGCAAGGTGAAGCTGACCTCGTATCCGCTGGTGAAGATCGGCGACATCCTCTGGACCTACATGGGCGACCCGGCCACCCAGCCGCCGCTGCCCGAGTACGAGTTCGTGCACGTGCCGCCCGAGCAGACCTACACGTCCAAGCGCTGGCAGGAGTGCAACTGGCTGCAGGCGCTGGAGGGCGGCATCGACTCCAGCCACGTGTCCTGGCTGCACTCGGCCGGCCTGCGCAACGACCCGTTGTTCAAGGGCTCCAAGGGCAACGAGTACAACATGAACGACATGAAGCCGTTCTTCGAGGTGGTCGACTCGGACGGCGGCCTCTACGTCGGGGTGCGGCGCAACGCCGAGGAGGGCCACTACTACTGGCGGATCACGCCGTGGGTGATGCCCGCGTTCACCATGGTCCCGCCGCGCGCCGACCACCCGGTGCACGGCCACTTCTGGATCCCGATCGATGACGAGAACTGCTGGGTGTTCACGTTCGACTACCAGCCGGTCCGGGCGCTCACCGAGGCCGAGCTGGCCGCGATGAAGGCGGGCCACGGCGTGCACAACGAGTACGTCCCCGGCACGTACCGGCCGCTGCAGAACAAGGACAACGACTACCTGATGGACCGGGAGGCGCAGCAGCGGGGCGACACGTTCTCCGGCATCAAGGGCATCGCCATGCAGGACGCCTCGCTGCAGGAGAGCATGGGACCGATCGTGGACCGCAGCAAGGAACGCCTGGTGTCCGCGGACAGCGGCATCATCAAGGCGCGCCGCAAGCTGGTCCAGGCAGCGCTGGACCTGCGGGAGAAGGGCGTCACGCCGCCCGGTGTGGACCCGGCGCACCACAGGGTCCGGTCGGCGGCCATCGTGCTGCCGAAGGACCAGTCGTTCCTGGACGTGGCGTCCGACGCGCTGACCGCTCGGCCCGGCGTCCGGCAGGCGACGGTCTGATGGCCAACCGTCCCACGCTGCTCAACAGCTGCGCCTCGGCGGCCACCGCCGCCGAGGCCCGCTACCGCATCGACGCGGCGCCGCAGACCGCCCGCGCGACCAGGGTGGTGGCACTGGACGCCGGGGCCGCCGAGATCGTCCGGCCGCTGCCCGAACAGCCGTGGCTGGGCGCGCACTTCCTGCGCTACCAGGGCGATCCGGGCGACGGCGACCTGGCCGACGTCATGCTGACCACCCCGGACGGGCAGCGGGTGCTGCTGTCCGGCGAACTGGCCGACGCCGACTTCGTGATGATGATCGCCACCACCGGCGACGGCGCCGCCGCGGCCGCCGCGATCGGCAACGCGTGCACGCTGCGCGGCATCATGACGGCGGGCGTGATCCTCGGCTCGGACGACGCCGTGGGGGACGCGGTCACCGCGTTGCGCCCGCACGCCAGGGTGTTGCTGGTGTCGAAGGACCAGCGGGACGTGTCCGGTGTGCTGACCGCGTTGGGCGCGTAGCGATGCCGGTGACCGTGCCGGCGCTGGCCGGGATGAAGCGCGACGGACGCAAGATCGTCGGTGTCGTCGCATGGGACTACCAGATGGCCAGGATCGTCGACCGGGTCGGCGTTGACCTGGTGGTGGTCGGCGACTCGGTGGGCGTGAACCTGTGGGGTCACTCGAACCCGTTCGAGGTGACCATGGACGAGATGATCGTGGTGTGCAGGGCCGTGCGGCGCGGGGTCAGCAACGCCCTGGTGGCCTGCGACTTCCCGTTCGGACCGTTGCAGGAGGGACCGGCCGAGGCGGTGCGGGCGGCGATCCGGCTGGTCAAGCAGGCCGGCGCCGACCTGGTGAAGCTGGACGGCGCCGCCGACTACCCGGAGGCCGTCACCGCCATCGAGCGGGCCGGCATCCCGGTGTTCGCCCAGTTCGGCATCACACCCCAGCGGGCGCTGCGGTACGGCGTCGACTACGGCGCCATGGCCACCACCCAGGTGCCGCCGGAGATGACGGACGAGCTGGTGGCCGAGGCGAAACGGCTGGAGTCGGCCGGCGCGTCGCTGCTGGACTTCACCAACTCCGGCCCGGTCGCCGGACCGGCCGTGACGCAGGCGGTGACCATCCCGGTGCTCGGCGGTTTCGGCGGCGGCCCGTGGCTGGACGGCAGGGTCCGCATGGCACACGCCGCGATCGGCTACGCGGCGTCCGGAGTGGACACTCCGCCGGACACATACGCCAACGTGGCGCGCACGTCGTTCGACGCGCTCACCGCGTACGCCGACGACGTCCGGTCCGGCCGGCAGATCAGGGGCGGCATCCCGGTGCCGCCGGCCGGCTGAGGGGGCCGCGTGCCGACCGCGGTCGTCCACGGCATCACCACCCGGTACGAGGTGTCCGGCGACGGCCCGCCGCTGCTGATGTACTCGCCCGGCGGGTTCGACTCGAAGCTGGAGAACTGGGCGGCGCTGGGCGTCTACGCCCGCACGAACATCCTGGCCCACCTGCGCGAGCACTACACGTGCGTCACGTTCGACCGCCGCGAGTCGGGCCGGTCCGGCGGGCGGGTGGAACGGATCGGCTGGGCCGACTACGTCGCGCAGGGCTGCGGGCTGTTGGACCACCTGGGCATCGACAGCGCGCACCTGATGGGCGGCTGCGTCGGCTGTTCCAGCGTGATCGCGTTCGCCGTGGCGCGGCCGGAGCGGGTGCGGAGCATGGTGCTGTACTCGCCGGCCGGCGGCGCGCGTTACCGGATCAAGCAGCACGCCCGGTTCGCCACGCACGCGGCCTACGTCGCCGAGCACGGCCTGCCCGGCGTCGTCGAACTGGCCCGGTCGCACGATCGCGGCTTCACCCAGGACCCCAGGGTCGGCCCGTGGGTCACGGTGATCCGCACCGACCCGGAGTTCGCCGCCGCCTACGCCGCGCACGACCGGGACGACTACCTGCTGGCGCTGGGCGGCACCGCCCGCTACCAGTTCGACCGGGACACCGTGCCCGGCGCCGAACCGGAGGACCTGCTGCGGCTGGCCGTGCCCGCGCTCGTGGTGCCGGGCCACGACGAGTCGCACGCCACGTCGGCCGCGCGCTACCTGGAGGAGTGCCTGCCGGCCGCCCGCTACTGGGACGTCCCGGTCGAGGAACAGACGGAGGACACGGCACCGGCCGCGGTGCTGGAGTTCCTGGGCGGCGGCTGAGTTCAGACCGGGGGTTCGCCGCGTTCCAGGGCGGCCATCTGGTCCAGGCGGCGTTGGTGGCGGCCGCCCTTGAACGGGGTGTTCAGCCACAGGTCGACCAGTTCCTCGGCCTGTTCCGGCCCGACCACCTTGGCGCCGATGACGAGGACGTTGGCGTCGTTGTGGGCGCGGGAGATCTCCGTGGTGAACGGGTCCTGGCCCAGGCCGGCGCGGATGCCGCGGATCTTGTTGCACGCCATGTGTTCGCCGGACCCGCTGCCGCCGATGACGATGCCCCGGTCGGCGTGGCCGGCCACGACCTGCTGGCACAGGTCGTAGCACAGCGGCGGGTAGTCGACGGTCTCGTCGGGAGCGAAGCTGCCCCGGTCCACCACGTCGTGGCCGGCGGCGCCGAGGCGGGCCACCAGCCTGGCCTTCAGCGCGAATCCGTTGTGGTCACCGGCGATCGCGATGCGCACGGCGTCTCCTCCCGATCAGCCGGTCAGGTCCAGGGTGGCTGACGCGAACAGTTCCTCGACCGCCGGGCGGTGGCGCAGGATGTGCTGTGCCATGGCGTGGTCCAGCAGCTCGTCGATGACGGTCCGGTTGGGCTCGATCCCGTAGGGCAGCGGGTCGGCGCGGGTGATCTCCATGACGCCCAGGTGCATCCGGTCCACCGCCGTGGGGGCGGTGATGTCGCCGTCCCGCAACCGTCCCACGTAGCGCCGCTTGGCCTCGGCGAACGTCTCGAACACGTCCTCGGCCAGGCCGGGATGTTCGGCCAGCAGCGAGTCCCTGACGACCACGAGGTGGTTGACGGGGTAGTGGCCCCGGGAACGCAGCGCCGCGAACCCGGCGGCCTCGGCGTCCGGAATGAGCGGTGCGGCAGCCGGGTCGTCCCAGGACACGCTGATCGCGGCGGCCAGGTCGCCGTCGGTGAGCAGGCGGGGCAGGGTGGCGCCGGCCGGCATCGGCTGCACGTTGGATGGTGGTGTGTACTCGGCGACGTGCTCGTCGCCGGACAGCACCCACGTCACCTTGTCCAGGTCGACGCCGTGCTCGGTGGCCAGCACGCCACGCGCCCACACGCCGGTGGTCACCGTGTAGCCGCGGTTCACCCCGACCCGGCGGCCTTCCAGGTCCTTGGGGGACTTCAGGCCGGCGCGGGTGTCCTGGATGATGGCGCCGTGGTGGAAGCCGCGGACCAGGAAGACCGGCAGGGCGGTGAACGGGCTGCCGTGCTCCTTGGCGCACAGGTAGGTGGTGATGGCCATCTCGCAGACGTCGAACTCGACGCCGCGGACCATCCGGCGGAACCCGTCGACGAGGACCGGGATCTCCTCGAACTCGAAGTCGAACGTCCTCGGGGTGACGGTGCCCTCCTTGAGGGCCAGGTTGTTGCCCTGCGTCCTGGTCACTGTCTTGAGGACGGGTTTCGCCATGTTGCTATAATAGCAGACCATATGACCATTCCCGCGTGCTGAGGGGCAGGACCGTTCATGGGTGAGCAGGTGCTGGCGGCGGTGCGCACCGCGCCGGGTACGACCGAGTTCCGCGAGTTCCCCCTCCCCGACATCCCCGACGACAGCGCGCTCCTGCTGGTCGAGGTCGCCGGCATCTGCGGCACCGACGTGAAGATGTACGCCAAGCCGCCGTTCACCAGCCCGGTGATCATGGGCCACGAGAACGTCGGCGTCATCGCGCGGGCCGGCAAGGAGTTCGTGGCACGCAAGGGTTTCCGCGAGGGCGACCGGGTGTTCGTCGAGCACTACGTCGGCTGCTTCCGGTGCGAGTGGTGCCACCGGGGCGAGTACCGGCACTGCGAGGCCACCGACTGGCGGACCAATCCGGACGCCCGCCGCTACGGTTACACCACATCGGACAATCCGTTCCACCTGTGGGGCGGTTTCGCCCAGTACCTGTACCTGCCGTGGAACTCGGTGGTGCACAAGGTGCCGGACAACGTCTCCGCGGAACTGGCCGGCATCGTCACGCCGATGTCCAACGGCATCGAGTGGGCCCTGATCGACGGCGGCGTCGGCTACCACTCCACCGTGCTGATCCAGGGACCGGGCCAGCAGGGACTGTCCCAGACGGTCGCGTGCAAGCAGGCGGGCGCGTCACTCATCATCGTCACCGGCACGTCCCGGGACGCGGCCCGCCTGGCACTGGCCAAGGACCTGGGCGCCGATCACGTGATCGACGTGCAGGCTACAGACCCGCTGGAGCGGATCATGGCGATCACCGGCGGCAGGGGCGTCGACGTCGTGCTGGACTGCACGGCGGGCGCCGGCACCGCGCCGGTGCTGCTCGGCGTCGCCGCGCTCAAGCGCCGTGCCGGCACGCTGCTGATCCAGGGCGAACTGGCCTCGTTCCCGGACTTCCCGGTCAAGCAGGTCACCGAGAAGGCCATCACCATCAAGAGCGCGCGTGGCCACAGCTACCGCGCCTGCGAGCTGGCCCTGGCCCAACTGGCCTCCGGCCGCTTCCCACTCGACCGGCTCACCACCCACCGGTACGGACTGGCCGACGTGGACCGTGCGATACGGTCTGTCGGCGGCGAGTTCGGCGACGACGTCGTCCATGTGTCACTGTTCCCGCAACAGGAGAAGTAACGCAGATGCCAGTCGTGGTGAGGAATCCGCCCCGCGCGGACCGGTCCGTCGCGGACGCCTTCGCCGGGTTCGGCGTGGCCACCGTGCACGAGGCGCAGGGCAGGACCGGCCTGCTCGCGGCCCGCGTCAACCCGATCTACCCGGGCGCGCACATCGCGGGCACCGCCGTGACGGTGAGCGTGCCGCCGTGCGACAACTGGATGATCCACGTCGCGGTCGAGCAGTGCCAGGCCGGTGACGTGGTCGTCGTCGCGCCCACGTCGGCGTCCGACGCCGGCTACTTCGGCGAGCTGCTGGCCACCGCGCTGGCCGCCCGTGGCGTGCTGGGCCTGGTCATCGACGCCGGCTGCCGGGACGTCGCCGAGCTGACCGAGATGGGCTTTCCGGTGTGGTCGTCGTACGTGTCGGCCACCGGGACGGTGAAGGAGACGCTGGGCGACGTCAACGTGCCCGTGGTGTGCGCAGGGCAGTTGGTGTCGCCCGGTGACGTGGTCGTCGCCGACGACGACGGGGTCGTCGTGGTGCCCCGGCTGGCCGCGGCGGACGTGCTGGCCGCGGCGAAGGCGCGGGAGGAGAAGGAGGCGGCCTCGCGGCGGCGGTACGCGGCCGGGGAGCTGAGCCTGGACGTCAACCAGATGCGGGAGAAGCTGGCCGCCAAGGGCCTCACCTACGTCGACGGAGACCAGGCGTGATCATCGACTGCCACGGCCACTACACCACCACCCCGGCCGCGCTCGAACGGTTCCGCTCCGACCAGCTCGCCTGGGTGGCCGACCCGGCCGGCCAGCCGCCACCGCCGCCCGCGATCAGCGACGACGAGATCCGGGAAAGCATCGAGCGCAACCAGTTGCGGGTGCTGCGCGAGCGCGGCCACGACGTGATGCTGTTCTCGCCGAGGGCATCCGCGATGGCCCACCACGTGCCCGACCCGGCCGTGGCGCGGGACTGGGCGCGGGTCAACAACGACATGGTGCACCGCGTGACCGAGCTGTTCCCGGACCGTTTCGCCGGTGTCTGCCAGCTCCCGCAGGTGCCCGGCGGTGACCTCGCCGACTCGGTGCGCGAACTGCGGCGGTGCGTCACCGAACTCGGCTTCGTCGGCTGCAACCTCAACCCCGACCCGTCCGGCGGGCACTGGACGTCGCCGCCGGTCACCGACCCGTACTGGTACCCGATGTACGAGGCGATGGTGGAGCTGGACGTGCCGGCGATGATCCACGTGTCGGCGTCGTGCAACCCGAACTTCCACGCCCTGGGCGCGCACTACATCAACGCGGACACGTCGGTGTTCATGCAGCTGATCGAGGGTGACCTGTTCGGCGAGTTCCCGACGCTGCGGTTCGTCATCCCGCACGGCGGGGGAGCGGTGCCCTACCACTGGGGCCGCTACCGGGGGCTGGCCGACCGGCTGGGCCGGCCGCCGCTGCCCGGTCACGTGATGCGCAACGTCTTCTTCGACACCAGCGTGTACCACCAGGCCGGCATCGACCTGCTGACCAGGGTCATCGACGCGGACAACATCCTGTTCGCGTCCGAGATGATCGGCGCGGTCCGTGGCATCGACCCGGAGACCGGCCACTACTGGGACGACACGAAGCGCTACGTCGAGGCGGCCGGCCTGGCCGAGCGCGACCTGCGCAAGGTCTTCGAGGAGAACGCCAGGAGGGTGTATCCGCGACTCGACCGGCGCCTCGCGGCGGCCGGCCGGTAGGGGCTCAGACGGGTTCGGGGCTGGACGCCTTGTCGGCGGCCGCGCGGGACAGCCGGCGGGCGGTGCGGCTGATGTGCTTGCGCATGATGGCCGTCGCCCGGTCCGCGTCCCGGTCGGCGATCGCCTCGACGAAGTCGCGGTGTTCGCCCGTGCCGCGGTGGCCCATCAGCGGCGCGGCCACCTGGGCCTCGCGCAGCGACATCAGCAGCGGGCCGTGGAACGAGCTGACCAGCATCTCGATGGCGGCGTTGTGGGTGCACGCCGCGACCTGGATGTGGAACCGCGCGGACATCGCCATCGTGTACTCGTCCCGGCGCAGCGCCTCCATGTGCTCGCGGGTCATCGCCCGCAGCTGTGCCACGTCGGCGTCGGTGGCCCGCTCGATGACCGTGGGGATGATGCCCAGTTCGAACACCAGCCGGGCCTCGGTGACCTCGACCGACGTGACCGGCGCCAGGTTGATGAGGTCGGCCAGCCCGGCGCCCAGCCGGTCCGACGACGGAGTGGTGACGAACGCGCCGCCCCTGGCGCCGACCCGGATCTCCACCAGCCCGCCGGCCTCCAGCACGCGCAGCGCCTCGCGCACGGTCACCCGGCTCACGCCGAGCCGTTCGCACAGCTCACGCTCGCTGGGCAGCCGGTCGCCGGGTCGCAGGCGGTTGCCGCGGATGAGGCCGCGGATCTGCTCCACGATCGCCTCGGACATGCGGTTCGCGCTGACCGCGGTGAACAGGTTGCCGTCACCCGGTGAATTGTTCTGTTCCACCGATTCGCACTCCAACCATCGCCGCGCACGGCACCGAATGCCACAGGGTACGCCCGGCCGGGCGCAGGGCCGACGTGCGGGGCGTTCGCTTGCCCGACTCCGCATAATGGACTAATGTTAATACCGCGATCATGAAGTCAGCCGTGAGGAGTGAGACATGGGCGAGGACGGTCGGGTCTTTCTGCGAGGCATCACATCGGAGACGTACGGCCTGGGCGGGTTCCGGGCACGACAGCTCGCCGCGCCGCGGGTCCGCGACGACTCCGTCGTCGTCGACGACGCGAAGGTGGCGCACTCCGGTGACTCGGCCAAGTCGAAGACCTGGTGGCGGATCGGCCCCGGCGACGAGCCGTTCCTGACCCAGACGCTCCAGGTGCACTTCGTCCAGTTGCCGCCGCAGTCCTCCAACCACGGCCACGGCCACCAGAACGAGGCCGCCTTCTACATCCTGGAGGGCAAAGGCTACGAGATCCACGACGACAAGCGGTACGACTGGGAGACCGGCGACCTCGTCCTCGTGCACACCGACTCGGTGCACCGCCACTTCAACCCGTACGACGAGACCGCGACCGCGCTGGTCATGAAGGCCAAGTGCGCCTGGATGTACCTGGGCCTGATCCAGCAGGGCCGCAGCGGGCCGGTCAAGGACGAGGAGCGCTTCGGCCCGCGGGAGGACTGGTCGCGGATCTGGACGCCCGGGGTCGAGGAGCGCAAGAAGGTCGTCAAGCAGGCGGACACCAGGTGGGAGACCACCCCGCTGGGCAACGTCCGCGTGCTGTCCTCGCCGGACCGTGACGACGTGCGGACGTTCAGTGTGGACGCCTTCGAGCTGCGCATCCCGGAGGGCAGCCGGTCCGGCAAGCGCTGGCACATGGCCGACGAGGTGCTGTACGTGATCTCCGGTTCCGGCTACAGCCTGCACTGGGAGGTGGAGGCCGAGATCGCGGAGAAGTACTACGCGCGGATCGCCAAGGAGCCCACCCGGCACGAGCTCAAGCAGGGCGACACGCTCTACGTCCCGCAGAACACCATCGCGCAGCACTTCGCCGCCGACGGCACCCCGCTGACCCTGCTGTCCGGCCAGAACCGGCTGTTCAAGCAGCTCGGCTACCACCGGGTGCACTACTTCGAGAACGCGCCGGAGTACGACGCCCAGGTGGCCGCGGGCGAGACCGTCACCGTCTGACGGCACCCACCGGCAACGGCCGGCCGGCACCCGCCGGCCGGCCGTTCGGCGTGCTCAGGGCTGGTCCATTGTGGTCATGGTGACGGTTCGGGCATGTCTGGCGATGACCGTTGACGGAAGTGGTCAATGAGATTATGGTCAGTCCAATCGTGGCTCCGGCCGTGTGATCGCGGCCACCGCTGGTAAGGGGTGTTTGATGCCGAACACCGAGGGTGTCGACGCGCTGCGTGCCGAGATCGCGCAGGCGTGCCGCATCCTCGCCGTCGAAGGACTCGTCGACGGCATCCTCGGCCACGTGTCGGTCCGCGTGGACGACGACCACATGCTGATCCGCTGCCGTGGCCCCAGGGAACACGGCCTGCTGTTCACCGAACCGGCCGACGTCCGGCTGGTCGACCTCGACGGCCACGGCGCCGAACTCACCGACGGCTACGCCGTGCCCAACGAGTTGCCCATCCACGGGGAGACACTACGTGCCCTGCCCGGCGTCAACGCCGTGGTGCACGCCCATCCGCCGGCCGTGCTGGCCTGTGGCATCGCGGAGCTGCCGTTGCGACCGGTGTTCGGCGCGTACAACATTCCCGCCATGCGCATGGCGCACGACGGCATCCCCACCTACCAGCGGTCCGTGCTGATCCGCCGGCCCGACCTGGCCAAGGAGATGCTCAGCGCGATGGGTGACCGGCCGGTGTGCGTGCTGCGCGGCCACGGCATCACGACCACCGGATCGACGCTCCGCGAAGCCGTGATGCGGGCGCTGAACCTGAACGCGCTGGCGTCTGTCACGCTGACCGTCGCCATGACCGGCCGCACCGCGGCCGACATTCCCGAGCAGGACGTCGCCGAACTCCCCGACCTCGGCTCGGCGTTCAACGACGACGCGAACTGGCGGTACTACGTGGCGAAGGCCCAGCGGCAGTAGTACCGCGGCACCCGTCCATCCCCGACTCCCACCGGAAACGAGCAAGCTCCGCCAAGGGCGCTGGAGGCACAGCACATGCGAGTACAACCATCCAAACCGAAAGCCGGTGTCCTGGCGGGCTGCGCGGCCGGCCTGCTGCTGCTCGCCGCGTGCGGCGGTGGCGGTGGCGGCGCGACCGCGTCCGGGTCGTCCGGCACCGACTCACTGGCCAGCGTGGCCAAGCTGTCGGCCGCGCAGCTCCAGTCCAAGGCGGAACAGGAGGGCCAGGTCAACTGGTACACCACGTTCGCCGCGGACGACGTGGACGGCATGGTGGCCAGGTTCAACAAGGCCTACCCGAAGATCAAGGTCAACGCGCTGCGGCTGAGCGCGGACAAGCTCCCGCCCAGGGTGATCACCGAGCAGCGCGGCAACGAGTTCAACGCCGACGTGGTCTCCGGTGACGCCCCGCAGGTGGACCAGCTCATCAACGCCAACGCCCTACAGCCGTACTGCCCGCCCGACCAGCAGCCGCTGCCGGCCGGCCAGACCATGCCGAAGGGCTACTGCGGCAACGTCTACGTGGTCACCACGGTGATCGTCTACAACCCGGATGCGTTGCAGCGCCTGCACCTGCAACCGCCCAAGACACTGCAGGACCTGACGCAGCCGCAGTGGAAGGGCAAGTTCTCCATGGACCCGAGCGCGGTCAACCTGTTCGAGGGCCTCATCAACACGATGGGCCACGACAAGGCGCTGGCCCTGCTCCAGCAGCTGGGCGACAACCAGCCCAAGCTGGTGGAGAGCCACACCCTGGCACTGACCCAGGTGGAGGCCGGTGAGCCGCCGGCGTCCGCGTCCGCCTACGGCTACAAGTCGGCCAAGGAGGCACGGAAGAACCCGAACAAGGTCGCGTTCGTCAACCCGACCCCGCTGCCCACCTCGCTGACCCCGATCGACATCGCCCGCAACGCGCCGCACCCGGCCGCCGCCGCGCTGTTCATCAACTGGATGACGTCGCAGGAGGGCCAGCAGGCGGTCATCGACGTCACCAACCACACGTCACTGCGCACCGACGTGAAGAACGACACCAGCGTGTGGGACCCGCAGAAGTGGCCGCCGGCGTGGGGTGACGCCAACCTCAGCCCGGACAAGTACAACCAGTACGCCTCCGAGATGAAGTCGGCGCTGCACGCATCCTGACGCCGGAACCACCGGGAAGGACAACTGACATGACCGTGGTGACGGACGCGCCAGAGGCGTCGCCGCCCCCGGCACCGGCGGCGAGGCCGCGGCGCGGGTGGCGGGTGGAACCGCGCTACCTCATCCTCGCCGTCGCCGCGGTCATCGTCGCCTACCTGGCCCTGGTGCCGCTGGGCACCATGGCGGTGGCCAGCCTCCAGTCGTCCTTCCTCGGGACCGGCCGGGTCACCTGGACGTTCCAGCACTACGTGCGGACGTTCACCGGCGCCGGGTTCGGCGGCCTGGTGGCCACGTCGTTCGAGTACGCCGTCGCGGTGGCGGCGCTCGCCGTGGTCATCGGCTTCGGCCTGGCCTGGCTGGTCACCCGCACGAACACCCCGGCCAAGGGGTTCGCCAGGGTGGCCGCGCTGGTGCCGCTCATCATCCCGGGCATCCTGAACACGGTGGCGTGGGCGCTGCTGTTCTCGCCGCAGACCGGCCCGCTCAACTCGGTGCTCCGGGACGCGCACCTGCCGGTGTTCGACATCTACTCGCTGCTCGGCATGATCTTCGTGCAGACCACGCACGTCACGCCCGTCGCCTACCTGATGGGCGTGGCCGCGTTCACGTCGATGGACTCGTCACTGGAGGAGGCGGCACTCGGGTCGGGCGCGCGGCCGGCCCGGGTGTTCCGCACCATCACGCTGAAACTGGTCCGGCCGGCGATCCTGTCCGCCGCGCTGCTGATGTTCATCCAGACCATCTCCACGTTCGAGGTGCCGCAACTGCTCGGCGTGCCCAACCACACGTTCGTGTTCGTCAGCCGCATGTACGAGGCCATCCAGTCGTTCCCGGCCGACTACGGCACGGTGGCGGTGATCGGCATCTTCGTGCTGTTCCTGGCCGCCGTGGGGCTGGCGGTCTCGCAGTGGGTGGTGCGGCGCTCGCCGACGCAGACCGTCACCGGCAAGGCGTTCCGTCCCAAGGTGACCGACCTGGGCCGGTGGCGGTGGCTGGGTTTCGCCGCGTTCGCGGTGTTCTTCGTGGTGACCGTGGTGCTGCCGCTGGCGATGCTGCTGTGGTCGTCGCTGCTGCCCACCTACAGCCCGCCTTCCGTGCAGGCGTTGCGGACGGTGTCGTTCAAGAACTACGCGACGCTGTTCTCGTCGCCGTCGCTGCTGGCGTCGGTGAAGAACACCGCCATCACCGCGCTGCTGGCCGGCCTGATCGTCACCGTGCTCACCGCGATCGTCGCCTACATCACGATCAAGACGAAGATCCGCGGCCGGTTCCTGCTGGACGGCCTGGCCACCGTGCCGATCGCGGTGCCCAGCATCGTGCTCGGCGTCGGCGTCCTGTACTGGTACCTGGTGGCGCCGCTGCCGTTCCACCTGTACGGCTCGCTGGCCATCCTGGTGATCGCGTTCGTCACCATCGGCCTGCCCTACGGGATGCGCTACCTCGGCCCCGGCCTGGCGCAGATCAGCGACGAGCTGGAGGAGGCGGCGTCGGCCAGCGGTGCCGGCTGGTTGCAGGCGTTCCGGCGGATCTACGTGCCGCTGCTGATGCCGTCGCTGCTGGCCGCGTTCCTGTACACCACCATCGTCGCGTTCCGCGAGATCTCCGCGGCGATCTTCCTCTACTCGCAGAACACCGAAGTCATGTCGGTGCAGATCTACAACCTGTGGTCCAGTGGGGACTACCCGGTCGTCGCCGCACTGGGCATCCTGATGGTCGTGCTGCTGACCATCGTGGTCGCCGTCGTGCGGCTGATCGGCGGCAGGATCGGAATGACGGAGGCACGATGATCAGGCTCACCGGAGTGGTCAAGCAGTACACCGGCCGGACCACCACCGGCAACGCGGTCGACGGCATCGACCTTGAGGTCGCCGACGGCGAACTGGTCACCCTGCTCGGACCCAGCGGCTGCGGCAAGACCACCACGCTGCGCCTGATCGCCGGACTGGAGCGACCCAACGCCGGGCAGATCACCATCGACGACCTGGTGGTCGCCTCGACCGACGACGGCGTGTTCCTCGGCGCGCACCGCAGGCCGATCGGCATCGTGTTCCAGTCCTACGCCATCTGGCCGCACATGACCGTGCTGGAGAACGTGATGTTCCCGCTGCGCTCGCAGCGGCCCAAGGTCTCCCGGGCGCTGGCCCGGAGCAAGGCGCTGGAGGCGCTGGACGGCGTCGGCCTGGCCGACTTCGCGCAGCGGCCGGCGCCGATGCTGTCCGGTGGGCAGCAGCAGCGGGTCGCGCTGGCCCGCGCACTGGTGCGGGAACCGAAGGTGCTGTTGCTGGACGAGCCGCTGAGCAACCTGGACGCCGGCCTGCGGGACCGGATGCGCGACGAGATCCGCGCCGTGCAGCAGCGGCTGGGCATCACCACCGTGTTCGTCACCCACGACCAGGACGAGGCGCTGGCCGTGTCCGACCGGGTCATCGTGATGAACAACGGCCGGATCGTCGAATCCGGCCTGCCGCAGGAGATCTACGCCTGGCCGACGGCCGAGTTCACCGCGCGGTTCCTCGGCGTCTCCAACACCATGACCGGCACGGTCCGGTCGGTGTCCGGGGACACGGCGGAGATCTCGGTGGCGGCGGGCGTGCTGCGCTGCCGGGCCTGCGACGGCCTGTCCGACGGCGACCGGGTGTCGGTGTTCATGCGCCCGGAGAGCTTCCGCATGTCCCGGCGGGCCAGGTCGGACGCGGACTGGTCCGGCGTCATCGACTTCTCCATCTACCAGGGCGACTGCTGGGACTACCACGTCAGGCTGGCCAGCGGCGAGTCGGTCAAGGTGCGGGTGTACCGGGAGAAGGTGGGCCTGTCCCACGGTGACCAGGTCTACCTGGAGCCGGACCAGGACTCGGCCCTGGTGATGCCGGAGTCCGGTTTCGCCCGCCGGGTCACCGGCGAGGCCGAGCCCAGCCCGGTGGTCAGCCCCGGCTCCTGACGGCGGCACCGGGTCGTACGCTGCTGTGGTGCGGGTCATCGCCATCGAGGAGCACTTCGTCACCGCCGAACTCCACCCCAGCAACTGGGCGGACGGCCTGGAGGATCTGGGGGAGGGCCGGCTGGCCGCGATGAACGCGGCCGGGATCGACGTCCAGGTCCTGTCCGCGCCGCCGCCCGGTGTGCAGCAGTTGCCGCCGGACGAGGCGATCGTGGCCGCGCGGTCGGTCAACGACCGGCTGGCCGAGGCGGTCGCCGCGGCTCCCGGCAGGTTCGCCGGTTTCGCCACGCTGCCCACGCCGGCACCGAAGGCGGCGGCGACCGAACTGGCCAGGGCCGTGGACGAACTCGGCTTCCGGGGCGTGATGCTGCACGGCCACACCGGCGGCCGGTTCTTCGACGATCCCATGTTCCTGCCGATCTTCGAGACGGCGCACGATCTGGACGTGCCGGTCTACCTGCATCCCGCGCCGCCGCCGCCGGCCGTGTTCGACGCCTACTTCTCCGGCCTGGACGAGTCGGTCGCCGGCATGCTCGCCACGGGGGCCTGGGGCTGGCACGTCGAGACCGGGCTCCAGGCGCTGCGGCTGATCGTCTCCGGACTGTTCGACCGGTTCCCGTCGCTCCAGGTCATCCTGGGCCACATGGGGGAGTTCGTGCCGTTCGGCCTGGCCCGCGCCGACACCGTGCTCCGGGACGCCGTGCCGGGACTGCGGCGCGGTGTCGCCGAGTACTTCCAGGAGAACTTCCACGTCACCACGAGCGGCTTCTTCACCGCGCCACCGCTGCAGTGCGCACTGTCCGTGGTGGGTGTCGACCGGATTCTGTTCGCCGTGGACTATCCGTACGCGAAGAACGCCGACGGCGCGGACTTCCTGCGCTCAGCGCCGATCGCGCCGGCCGACCGGGCCAAGATCGCGCACCTCAACGCGGAGCGGCTGCTGGCGATCTGACTCCGTCGGCCGTCGTGGCCACCCGGCGGGCGGTGCGCCGCAGATGCGTGGTCATGATCTCCTCGGCACGTCCGGCGTCCCGAGCGGCGACCGCCGCCACGATGTCCCGGTGTTCCGCCGTGCCGCGGTGACCCATCAGCGGCGCGGCCACCTGGGCCTCGCGCAGCGACATCAGCAGCGGGCCGTGGAACGAGCGGACCAGCGTCTCGATCGCCGTGTTGTGGGCGCACGCCGCCAGTCGCACGTGGAACGCCGCCGACATGGCCATGGTGTACTCGCCGGCCCGCAGCGCGGCCTGGTGCTCCTTGACCATCGCCCGCAGTTCGGCGACGTCCTCGTCGGTGGCGCGTTCCACCACCAGCGGGAGCATGCCGACCTCGAACACCTGCCTGGCCTCGGTGACCTCGGGCGCGGTCAGCGGGGACAGCGAGAGCAGGTCGGCCAGGCCGGTGCCGATCTTCGCCGACGAGGGCGCCGTGACGAACGCGCCACCCTTGGCGCCGACCCGGATCTCGACCAGGCCGCCGGCCTCCAGCACGCGCAGCGCCTCCCGCACGGTCACCCGGCTGACGCCCATCCGCTCGCCGAGGTCCCGTTCGCTGGGCAGCCGGTCGCCGAGCCGCAGCCGGTCACCGCGGATCAGGGCGCGGATCTGCTCGACGATCGCCTCGGACATCCGGTTGGTCGACACCGCCTGGTAGAGGCCGGGGTCGCTCCGCTCGCTCACGCCACGAGTCTCCCACAGGCCGCGCTATTGCGAATGGTATGACAATAAGACGATAATCACGCCTACTGGGTGCCGCGACGAAAGGGACGAGATGACCACATCGGGACAGCAGGCGGCGCGGACCTGGAGCGACCCGGAGTTCGCCAAGTCCTGGATCGCCGGGGACAACCAGGGCGACCTGCTGGACATGCCGCGCAGGGTGAGCGCCGCGCTGGTCGCGCAGGACCGCCCGGGCACCCGGCTGGTGGTGGACGTGGCCAGCGGTCCCGGCGCGTTCCTTGAGGTGTACCTGGACGAGTTCCCCGAGGCCCACGGCGTGTGGTCGGACGCGTCCCCGACCATGATGGCCGAGGCGGAGCAGCGGCTGGCCCGGTTCGGCGACCGGGTGGAGTTCGTCATCGCCGACATGACGGACACCGGCTGGCTGCCCGCCGGCGTCGACGTCATCACCACGTCCCGGGCCAGTCACCACCTGGACCGGGACAGCCTGCACGGCTACTACCGGGAGGCGGCGACCCACCTGGCGCCCGGCGGCTGGCTGGTCAACCTCGACCACATCGGTCCCGGCGAGCCGTGGAACGAGCGGCTGCGCTCGGCGCGCAAGCGGTTCGTGCCGCCGAGGAGCGGGCGGTCGTCGCACCGCCACGACTATCCGCTGTGCTCCCTGGACGACCACCTGTCCGGTTTCGCCGCCGCCGGCGTGCCCGACGTCGAGGTGGCGTGGCGGGCGTTCGTCACCGTGCTGCTGACCGGCCGCAAGCCGGGCTGACCGATGAATTCGATTGGCCGACTGTCGGTCCCCGTCGCTAGGCTCGCCGGCCATGACCAGGATCGACGAGCACGGCCGGCCGGAACCACCGGAACACGGCGACGAAACCGCCACGCTGTTGGGTTTTCTGGACTGGCAGCGGGCCACGTTCGCCTGGAAGTGCGCCGGCCTGGACTCGGCCGGCCTCGCGACGAAGGTGGCCGCGTCCAGCATGACGCTCGGCGGGATGCTCAAGCACCTGGCCCTGGTCGAGCAGAGCTGGTTCAGCAAGTGGCTGTGCGGCAACGAGACCGGGGAACGCTGGCGCGGGGTGGACTGGCCGGCCGATCCGGACTGGGACTGGCACAGCGCGGCCGACGACTCACCGGACGAGTTGCGCGCGATGTGGCAGGAGGCCGTGGACGACTCCCGGTCGCTCGTCGCCGAAGCGCTGAAGGCGAACCCCGATCTCGGCCAGACGGCCAAACGCACCGGCAAGGACGGCTGGACCACCAGCCTGCGCTGGATCCTGTGCCACATGATCGAGGAGTACGCCCGGCACAACGGCCACGCCGACCTGATCCGCGAGTCGATCGACGGCCAGACCGGGGAGTAGTCGACTCGTCGCGTCGCGCCCGGCGTCGCGGTGGCCACCGTGTGACAATCCCTGGCCATGGGCGGACAGTTGGGTCCTGACACGGCCGAGCCGGCGGCCATTCCGGGTCCCGACGACGGTGGACTGTTCACCGCCGTCTCACTGGGTCGCGCGTCCCAGGCGATCGTGGAGCAGATCCGTGCCCTGCTGCACGAGGGCAGGCTGGTGCCCGGCGACCGGCTGCCCAGCGAGCGCGAACTGGGCCAGCGGTTCGGGGTCAGCAGGGTCACCGTGCGGGAGGCGCTGCGCATCCTGGAGACGGCCGGCCTGATCGCCATCAAGGTCGGCGCGCGGGGTGGCGCGTTCGTCACCAGCCCCACGTCCGACCAGGTCGGGGCCGGTCTGGCCGATCTGCTCACGCTGTCCCCGATGACCGCGGCCGAGGTGACCGAGGCGCGGCTGGTGTTCGAGATCGGCATCGTGCCGCTGGTGGTCGACCGGGCCACGGACGCCGACATCTCGGCACTGCGGGAGCTCACCGACGAGCACGCCCGCCGGTCCGCGGCCGGCGAGTACACGATGGAGATGTCCGCCGACTTCCACGTCGCCGTCGCCGGATGCACCCACAACAGCGCCGTGGCGATGCTGGTGCAGTCCTTCCACGGACCGCTGCTGATGTCGCTGCGCGAGGCGCGCACGATCGCGCCCGAGATGGGCGCCGCGGGGGTGACGGAACACGCCGCGTTCGTCGACGCGATCGCCGCCCGGGACGTCGACGCCGCGCGGACGGTGATGCTGACCCACCTGCGGCGGACGCAGGACCGGGTGCGGGCTTAG
>DATEPR010000124.1:0-4520 GCA_035273045.1 Pseudonocardiaceae bacterium
TACGGTTCGCCCGACGCGCAGATACCCAAGTACGAGCTGAGCCAGGACACCTGCGGCAACGGGCAGGTGGTGGCCGGCCGCAGCTTCACCAGCAACGAGTCGGTGGACTGCGACAGCCCGCACGACTTCGAGGTCTACTACTCCTCGACCGCGATCAGCAGCAGCTCACTGCACGTCCCGCCGCCGTCCGCGCAGCGGTTGACCACCGAGGCGGACAGCATCTGCGCGATCGTCTTCTACTCAAGCTGGATCACCCCGCCGGACAAGGCGACGACCCTCTCCTACACCGCGCTGGTGCCCAGCGGTCGCGCCTGGCGGGTCGATCCGGACAGCGACAACGGCACCCGCGACATCGTGTGCGTGCTGACGCGCAGGGACGGCGGCCAGCTCACCAGTTCGGCCATGTCGCACTCGTCGTGAACGGCCGGTGGCGGGACCGCCGTCCCGCCACCGCCGAACCACTACTGCGCGACGGCCGGCTTGGCCGCCACGTCGGCCGCGACCCTGCCGCGTGGCTTGGTCACCATCGGGAGGATCAGCGCCACGGCCGCGATGACCGCGATCGTGGTGAACGCCAGCGTGTAGGACGAGCCGTCGATCAGGGTGGCGACCAGCAGCGGACCGACGATGCCGCCGATGCTCCAGCCGATCACCATCAGGCCGTAGATCGCGCCCGCGTTGCGCAGGCCGAAGAAGTCGCCCGCCGTGGCCGGCATCGCGCCGAAACCGCCGCCGTAGCACAGGTACACCAGTGCGGCCAGCACGGCGAACACCGCGGCGGCGCCGACGTGCGGCAGCAGCACGAAGCACACCGCCTGGATGCCCAGCATGCACAGGAACGCCGTCATGCGGCCGATGTGGGTGGAGATCCAGCCCCAGAACACCCGGCCGCCACCGTTGAACAGGCCCATGATGCCCACCAGCGTGGCCGCGCCCGCCGCCGAGTAGCCGGCGATGTCGGTGGCCGCCGCCGCTGCCACGGAGATCAGCGAGATGCCCGCGGTGACGTTGAGCGTCAGGGTCGCGGTCAGCAGGTACCACTGGCGGGTGCGCAGGGCCTGGCCCAGCGACAGTTCCTCGGTGCTGACCACCACCGCGCTGCGGGCCGGCTGGGTCCAACCCGGCACTGTGTAGCCCTCCGGTGGGTTCTTGAAGAACGACGCACCGACCACGACCATGACCAGGTACGCCGCGCCCAGCCACAGGAAGGACCGGGTGGGCACCGCCGCGTAGTGCGCCACCAACTGCTGCGCCACCGGCGACGTGACCACCGCGCCGAACCCGAAACCGCCCACCGCGATGCCGGTGATCAGCCCGCGGTGGTCCGGGAACCACTTCTGCAGCATCGCGATCGGCACGATGTAGGCCAGGCCCAGGCCGAAGCCGGCGATGACGCCGTAGCCGACCACCAGCAGCCAGAACTGACCCGAGTTGCCCGCCAGGCCGGCCAGCAGCACGCCGATCGAGTAGACGATCCCGCCCGTCAGCGCGACCACCCGAGGACCACGCTTGTCCTGGATCCGGCCGCCGACGAACGTGCCGAGGAAGATCATCCCGATGTCGACGGAGAACGGCAGCGCCGCCGCCGACTTGGACAACGCGAAATCACTGCCCGTTGCCTGTAAGGCCTTGGAGAACACGCTCCAGGCGTACACGGCACCCAGGGCGAGTTGCAGGAGGACAGCGGCGACCACGAGTCCCCAGCGGCCACGTGTCGGACTGCCCGTAGTTGCTCCGGCCATGACCTTGGCTCCTTTCCTGGCGCATGCGGATCACTCCGTTGTGCGCGCATGCCGGCCGCTCGAAAGCGCACGATCACCCACGAGCGGTGTGTCAGGGTCCGGCAAACATACCCGCCCACCTACCGAAAAGGGGATTGTTACGGGACTCGTGCCGTCGCGCGGCAACAAAAATTGCACGTCGGTCCGGAACGGCGGAATTCCTGGCCAGCCAGTGCCGATCGACAATTCCACTCGACGGAAACTACTGTTGGGTAGTCATTGCGATCGCGCTTCTCGACCGGGCGAACAGGACTACGGTCTGCCGCTGTGGTGCGAAATTTCCCCGCCCCTCCGGCGCCCGGCACGGCGTCGACAATTCCACGGCCCCGCATGGGTGCGGCGCACGTAGTTCCGGACCGGGCGGAACGGAAAAATGGGTGCGGCACACCCATGTGCCGGGCACCGGCCGATGGCAGGGTGAGCCGGGTGGGAGCAGCCGGCACCGAACTGCCGCGGTCCTGGTGGGTACGGGGGTTCACGCCGCACGAGCGGCGGCCGGACGGGGCGGCACATGCCCCGTCCGGACCCGGTGCGCCGCCATGGGCGGAGTTCGTCGAACACGTCGTCCAGCACGCCCCGGCCGAACCGGTCAGCGGCGGTCCGCCGGCCGGCGGCGTCGCGGCGCTCACCGGTGCGCTGACACCGTTCGTGGACGTCACCACCGAGCGGCTGGCCGAGGACGCCGGGCGGTACCGGGACGTCGACCAGGCAGCGGTGTGCGCCGGTTTCGCGAAGCAGCTCGGCGGCATGCTCGTCCGGCTCGGCGCCCGGACCCTGGTCACCGAACTCGCCGCGGCCGCGCGGGCCGGGCGACTGGCCGGTGCCACGCCGCAGGACCGGTTCGCCGACTTCGTCGGCCGGACCGGCACCCGGTGTGGACTGGTGGCGCTGTGCGCCGGCTATCCGGTCCTGGCCAGGCTGCTCGGCCAGGCCTGCCGGCACGCGCTCGACGCGCACCGGGAGACACTGCGCCGGTTCGCCGGCGACCGCGCCCACATCGTCGCGTCCCTGTACGACGACGTCGATCCCGGCGCGCTCACCGGGATCGACGTCGGTCAGGGCGATCACCACCAGTCCGGCCGGTCGGTGGCGATCCTGCGGTTCGCCGACGCCGACCCGGTCGTCTACAAGCCGCGATCCCTGGTGCTGCAAGCACATTTCGACGGCATCGCCGCGTGGTTGAACACCCACGTGCCCGATCTGGACCTGCGCGCCGCCCGCTGCCTGCCGATGGCCGGCTACGGGTGGCAGGAGTTCGTCGCCCACCTGCCGTGTGCCGACGCGGCCGGCGTGGAACGGTTCTACCGCCGGCAGGGCGCGTTGCTCGCGCTGCTCTACGCGCTGGACGGCACCGACATCCACTTCGAGAACCTGATCGCCCACGCCGACCAGCCGGTGCTGGTGGACGTGGAAACCCTGTTCCATCCCGCGCTGGCGCCGGTCGCCGCGGGCCCCACCGATCCGGCGTGGCAGCGCCTGACGGCGTCGGTGGCCAGGACCGCGCTGCTGCCGACGGTCATGCTGGGCGAGCGCGGCGCGCTCGACGTGTCCGGCCTCGGCGGCGACCGTGACCGCACGCTGCCCACCGACGCCGTCGACTGGCTGGACGCGGGCACCGACCGGATGCGGCTGGTGCGCCGGCCCGCCGCGTTCGCCGGTGGTGCCAACCGGCCGCGGATCGACGGCGCGGACGCCGATCCCCGGCAGTACGCGGACGCGCTGATCGGCGGTTTCCGCGCCGGCTACGAGGCGATCACGACGCACCGGCAGGAACTGGTCGACCTGGTGCGCGGTTGTGCCGGCGACACGATCCGCATCCTGGCCCGGTCCACCCAGGACTACGTGACGCTGCTGGACGAGTCGACCCATCCGGACGTGCTACGGGACGCCGCGGACCGCGACGCCCTGTTCGACACGTTGACGGTGACCGCGCCCAACCAGTTGGCGGCGAAACTGGCCGCCGCGGAGACCGCCGACCTGTGGCAGGGCGACGTGCCGGTCTTCTTCGCCACCGCCGGCCGCACCGACCTGCGGCTGTCCACCGGCGAACACGTCGACAGCGCCTTGGACTACGCCGGACTGGACATGGTGGTCGGGAAGATCGGGCTGATGAGCGAGGTGGACCGCGGCGAGCAGGAATGGGTGATCCGCGCGGCCCTCGCCACCCGGGCGGGGCAACTGGGACACGCCGCCGGCGCCGCGATGCCGGTGTCGGTGGCCGCCGTGCTGCCCGACCGGGAGCGCCTGCTGTCGTCAGCCTGCGGTGTCGCCGACCAGATCGTCGCGCGGGCGCACCGAGCCGACACCCGGGCCAACTGGTTGGGCATGGAACAGGTCGACGGCAGGTTCTGGACGGTGTTGTCGATGGGCGCGGGCCTGGCCGACGGCTACTGCGGGGTCGCGCTGTTCCTGGCCCAGTTGGGCGCCGTGACCGGTATCGCCCGGTACGGCGAGTTGGCCCGCAAGGCCGTCGCGCCGATACCGCTGCTGCTCGCCATGCTCGCCGAGCGGCCCGAGCAGGTGGCCGCGATCGGTCCCGGCGGTTTCGGCGGTCTCGGCGGGATCGCGTACGCGCTGGCGCGCATGGCGACGCTGCTGGGCGACGCCGAACTGCTCACCTGGCTGGCGACCGTGGTGCCGATGGTCGGCGCGGCCGACGCCGAGGGCGACAACAGCGTCGGCACCGGACGGGCCGGCGGTGTCGCCGCCCTGCTCGCGGTGCACGCCGAGACCTCGGCG
>DATEPR010000125.1:0-8876 GCA_035273045.1 Pseudonocardiaceae bacterium
CGCCGCCGATGACGCCTCGGCCGCCGGCCGGTCCGCAGAGACCGCCGGTGGACGACGACGACATCGCCACGGCCGTGCACCCGCCACTGCCGGACGACTACCAGCCGCCGGCCCCGCCGAAGCCGCCGACCCTCCCGCCGACCGTGCAGGCCGCGCCCGTGCAGCCGCTGCCGGCCAGGCGTTCCGGCCTGCCGCCGGAGGCGACCACGGAGGAGTTCCCGCTGGTGCCCGGCGAACCGAAGGGCCAGCAGGCCACCCAGCGCCGCCCACCGCCCCAGCAGGCGCTGGAGAGCACCCAGGCGCACGTCGGCCCGTACGTCGACGACGAGATCGGCGACCTGGACGGCTTCGAGGACGACTTCGCGCCCGGCGGCATCGGCACCGCCCCGCACGGCGACGAGGCGTTCCCCAGCCGGGACGACGACTACGACGACCTCGACGACGACCACGGCCGGGCCGAGCCGTTCGACGAGCACGACGAACCCCGGTCCGGCACCCGCGAATGGCTGCTCATGGCGGCCCAGGTGGGCGTCGGCGCGGTCGCCGGCGCCGCCGTGTGGCTGGCGTTCAGCTGGCTGTGGGGCTTCCAGCCGGTGGTGGCGCTGGTCGCCGCCGTCCTGGTGATCTTCGGCCTGGTGCTCGGCGTGCGCCGGTGGCGGCGGGCCGAGGACCTGCAGACCACCGTGCTCGCGGTGCTCGCCGGGCTGGTGGTCACCGTGTCACCGGCGGCGTTGTTGTTGCTGCACCGGTAGTCCGGAGTGGCCGGACCCGGGCGGATCCCCATTGGGCTGTCCACGGCGTCGGTGTGGCCACGGCCGGTCGAGGTGGGTTTCCGGCTGGCCGCCGACCTGGGCTACGACGGCGTCGAGGTGATGGTCTGGGTGGACCGGGACAGCCAGGACGTCCACCGGCTGCGCCACTTCGCCACCACGTACCGGGTGCCCGTGCTGGCCGTGCACGCGCCCTGCCTGCTGCTGTCCCAGCGGGTGTGGTCGCCCGATCCGGTGGAACGGCTGCGCGAGTCGGTCCGGGTGGCCAGCGAACTGGGTGCCCGCACCGTCGTGGTGCACCCGCCGTTCCGCTGGCAGCGCCGCTACGCCGACCGTTTCGCCGATCTGGTCGGGGAACTGGCCGACAGCAGCGGGCTGGCGATCGCGGTGGAGAACATGTACCCGGTGCGGCTGCGCGCCCGCGTCACGGTGTCCGCGTTCGCGCCGTCCCCCGACCCGACCGACGCCGGTCACCGGCACTACACGCTCGACCTGTCGCACACCGCGTCGGCCGGCGTGGACGCACTGGCCATGGCCGACCGGATGGGCACCGGGCTGGTCCACGTGCACCTGGCGGACGGTTCCGGCGCGCCCAGGGACGAGCACCTGCTGCCGGGACTGGGTGGCCAGCCGTGCGCCGAACTGTGCGAACGGCTGCGTGACACCGGTTTCGCCGGCCAGGTGGTGATCGAGGTGAACACCCGGCATCCCGGCCGCCCGGCGGCCCAGGTCCGCGACCTGGCGGACGCCCTGCTGTTCGCCCAGTCGCACCTGGGCAACCGGTGAGTAACGAGGCAACACCGGTCCGGCTACGAACGTCGTACAGTTGCGCTTCGTGAACCCACTCCGTTCCCTGATCCTGGCCGCGGCCGGCAACGAGAGGATCCGCGATCTCGTGGCGACCGCGCCGCTGTCCCGGGACGTGGTCGCCCGGTTCGTGGCCGGGCAGTCCGCGGACGACGCGGTTGCGGCGACCCGGGGACTGGTCGCCGACGGCCTGTGCGTCACGCTGGACCATCTCGGCGAGGACACCACGGACGCCGCCCAGGCCACGGACACCGTGCGGGCCTACCTGACCCTGCTGGACGCGCTGGCCGACGCCGGCCTGACCGGCGACGCGGAGATCAGCGTGAAGCTGTCGGCCGTCGGCCAGAAACTGGACGAGGGCATGGCGCTGGCCAACGCCCGCCGGATCTGCGCGGCCGCCGAACGGGTCGGCACCACGGTGACCCTGGACATGGAGGACCACACCACCACCGACTCCACGCTTGCGGTGTTGGGCGAACTGCGCCGGGACCACCCGCGCACCGGCGCGGTGCTGCAGGCGTACCTGCGGCGCACCGAGGACGACTGCCGGGCGCTGGCCGGCGCCGGGTCCCGGGTGCGGCTGTGCAAGGGCGCCTACGCCGAACCGGAGTCGGTGGCGTTCACCGATCCCGCCGACGTGGACCGCAGCTACGTGCGCTGCGCGAACGTGCTGCTGGCCGGCGACGGCTTCCCCATGTTCGCCACGCACGACCCGCGGCTGATCCGGATCGTGGACGACCGGGCCCGCTGGCACGACCGCAAGCCGGGCGGTTACGAGTACCAGATGCTGTACGGCATTCGGCCGGCGGAACAGCGTCGGCTGGCCGGGCTCGGTGAGACTGTTCGGGTGTACGTCCCGTACGGAGTGCAGTGGTACGGCTACCTGATGCGTAGATTGGCCGAGCGCCCGGCGAACCTGGCGTTCTTCCTGCGCGCGCTGGTGGGCCGCAAGTGACCGGCCACAGAACCGAGGAGCTCGGGTGAACGGACTCAACGGCCAGTCGACCGCTGCCACGGCGGTCGCGTCGCCTTCGGCCGCGTTCAGCGTGGCGAGCAAGGTCAGGTCACTGGGCGACGGAACGTTCACCGCCGACCTGTCCCCGGACTGGACCGTCGGCAACCGCCCGCACGGCGGCTTCCTGCTCGCCCTGCTCGGCCGGACCGCGCTGCAGGCCGCCATCACCGCAGGCGGCGCGGACGGGTCGAGCGCCGAGGCGCTGGATCCGCTCGTGGTGAGCGCGCAGTTCCTGAGATCGCCGGAGATCGGCCCCGTCCTGCTGCGCACCGAGGTGCGCAAGTTCGGCCGCACGGCGGCGGTGATCGCGGTGAACCTGGAACAGCGCGGCCGCAGCTGCGTCGAGTCGATGATCACGGTCGGCCGCATGGTGGAGGACCCACCGGCCTGGTCCGACCTGCCCGACCTGCCGGCCCGGCCGCCGGCCGACGCCCTGGACCTGGCGTCCGTGCCCGGTGGCACCGCGTTCCGGTTGAGCCGGACCTGCGAGGTCCGGCTGGACCAGGCCAACACCGGTTTCCTGCACGGCCGGGCCGGTGATCCGCTGCGGCTGCGCATGTGGGCACGGCCAAGGGGGGAACATCCGGAGGTGCTGTTCGGCCTGATCGCCGCGGACATCTCGGTGCCGGTGACGGTGAACCTGGGCCGCTACGGCTGGTCGCCCACGGTGCAGCTGACCGCCCTGCTGCGCGGCCGGCCGGCGCCGGGCTGGCTGCGGGTCGAGGTGAGCTGCCGGGCGGTGCACGGCCAGTGGTTCGACGAGGACAGCGTGGTGATCGACGCCGCCGGCCGGCTGGTCTGCCAGGCGCGGCAGCTAGCGCTGACGCCGCTGGAGCGGTCGGCGGGCGCGGGCTGACGGCGCGCATCCGTACCGGCGTCTGGCACCCTTCTGGGCATGACGACCGTCGCCGTACTCGGAGCCGGCAAGATCGGCGAAGCCCTGCTGTCCGGCCTGTTGCAGGCCGGCCGGACAGCGGACGACCTGCTGTTCACCGAACGCTACCCGGCCCGGGCCACCGAACTGACCAGGACCTACGGCGTGCGCGGGGTCGACGTCAAGGAGGCCGCCGAGACGGCTGACGTGCTCGTGGTCGCGGTGAAGCCGCAGGACATCGAACCGCTGCTGGACGACCTGGCGCCGGTGCTGCGCCCGGAGACGCTGGTCGTGTCGCTGTGCGCGGGCCTGCCCACGTCGCTGTACGAACGCCGGCTGCCCGCCGGCACGCCCGTGGTGCGGGTGATGCCGAACACACCGATGCTGGTCGGCGAGGCGATGAGCGCCATCTCCCCCGGCCGGCACGCCGGACCGGAGCACCTGGCCACCGTGGAGCACCTGCTGTCCGCCGTGGGCCAGGTGGTGCGCGTGCCCGAGGCGCAGCAGGACGCGGTGACCGCGCTGTCCGGTTCCGGGCCGGCGTACTTCTTCTACCTCGTCGAGGCCATGATCGACGCCGGCATCCTGCTCGGCCTGCCCAGGGCGGTGGCGCAGCAGTTGATCGTCCAGTCGGCGATCGGCTCGGCGAAGATGCTGGCCGAGGGCGGGGAGCACCCGGTGATCCTGCGCGAGGCGGTCACGTCGCCCGCGGGCACCACGATCATGGCGATCCGCGAGCTGGAACGGCACGGCGTGCGGGCCGCGCTGCTGGCCGCGATCGAGGCCGCGCGGGACCGATCGGCCGAACTGGGGCACGCACACGATCAGGTGTGATTCCAGGTCGGTGCCGGGTGGCCGGCGGCGCGCTGGTGGCTCACCGTATCGCCTGTCGCATCAGTCTCATCCGCACCGCTACTCTCGGGGGTAGCACGTGCGTGTCCGTTCCGCCGGTGGGGAAGCCGGCGGCGCGACACGTGTCGAAGGACGCGGTGAACCCATGCCTGCGCAGAACAAGGAGACGGAATCGACCAACCTCGGTCAGGTGGAGTTCCTGACGGTGGCGGAAGTGGCGTCGATGATGCGTGTCTCCAAGATGACGGTCTACCGCTTGGTGCACTCCGGCGAGCTGCCGGCGGTGCGCGTCGGCAAGTCGTTCCGGGTGCCGGAGCGGGCCGTGCACGACTATCTGGAACACGCCTACTACGACGCGGGGTGACGGCCGGGCCGGCTGCCCGGCCGTGACCAGCGCCCGGCTAGACTGGGCAGCCGTTCGTGTCGCCGTCCCGTGGTGGCCGGCACGTCCCGGTCCGAAACCCGCCAACCGACTAGTGAGGGAGCCGCATGGGCTCGGTCATCAAGAAGCGTCGCAAGCGCATGTCGAAGAAGAAGCACCGCAAGCTGTTGCGGAAGACTCGCCACGCGCGGCGCAAGCAGGGCAAGTAACTGCTCGATGACCCGGGGACCCGGCGGTTCCCCGCCCACGGGCGTGCGCCGGCCTGGCCCGCGCTGGGCCGGCCGGTGGCGTCGTTGCCGGTAGCATCGGCGGCTACTGGCGGAACGGGCTGGTGACATCTCGATGGCAGCGAACGTCGTCCTCGTCACCGGGGTGAGCGGTTACCTCGGTGGGCACCTGGCTGCCCGGCTGGCCGACGACCCCAGGATCGAGCGGGTCATCGGCGTGGACACCGCGGCCCCGTCCGACCAGTTGGCCGCGCTGATGGGCCGGGCCGAGTTCGTCCGGGCCGACATCCGCAACCCGCTGATCAGCAGGGTCATCAGCACCGCCAAGGTGGACACGGTGGTGCACGCGTCGATCACGGCGCACCCGGCCGGCCCGTCCAGCCGGCCGCTGCACAAGGAAATGAATGTCATCGGCACCATGCAGCTGCTGGCCGCGTGCCAGCGCTCGCCGCTGGTGCGCAAGCTGGTGGTCAAGTCGACGGCCGCGGTCTACGGGGCCGGTCCGGCCGACCCGGCGGTGTTCACCGAGGACATGGCCCCGGTCGAGCTGCCCTCCAGCGGCTACGCCAGGGACAACGCCGAGGTCGAGGCGTACGTCCGGGGCTTCTGCCGGCGCCGGCCGGACGTGCGGGTCACCACGTTGCGGTTCACCAACCTGATCGGCCCGCAGGTGGACACCGTGCTCACCCGCTACTTTGCGCTGCCCGGCGTGGTGCCGATGGTGCTGGGCCGGGACGCGCGGCTGCAACTGGTGCACTCCCAGGACGCGCTCGCCGTGTTGGAACGGGCCGTGACGCACGACGTGCACGGCGTGTTCAACGTGGGCGGCGACGGCGTGTTGCTGCTGTCCCAGGCGATCCGGCGGGCGGGCCGGATCGCGGTGCCGGTGCCCGGTCCGGTGGTGGGGCCGATCACCAGGATGTTCCGCAGCACCCGGCTGCTGGACTTCGGGCCGGAACAGGTGCGGTACCTGAACTTCGGCCGGGTCGTGGACACCACCCGGCTCAAGCGGGACTTCGGCTTCACCCCGCGGTGGACCACCCGCCAGGCGTTCGACGACTACGTGCGCGGCAGGGGACTGCACCCCATCCTGGACCCGGACCGGCTGGCCTCCGTCGAGCACGGCGTGCTGGCGGCCGCCAGGGTCCTGCGGTGACCCGGAAGGCTTCGAGTGAGAGGACGGCGGCCGTGCCACAGGCTCGCGTGATCCCACTGCACGGCAAGACCAGGCCCACCGGCGACCGGGCGGCGGGACGCGCCGCGCTGGCCGAGTCGCGATCGCCGGCCGGACCGACGGCCGAGTCGCAGGCGCCGCCGGCCGAGCAGCCGGGCGAAATGGTGGACCGGCTGGCCGACCTGGTCGCGTTCGCCCGGCGCAGGCTCACCGGTGACTACGAGATCGACGAGTACGGCTTCGACGCCGAACTCACCGACCACGTGATCATCCCGCCGCTGCGCCAGCTCTACCAGAAGTGGTTCCGGGTCGAGGTGATCGGCGCGCACCACCTGCCGCTCACCGACGGCGCGCTGATCGTCGCCAACCACTCCGGCACGCTGCCGCTGGACGCGATGATGACCGCGGTCGCGGTGCGCGACAACCATCCGGAGGGGCGCTACCTGCGGATGCTGGGCGCCGACCTGGTGTTCCGCACCCCGGTGCTCGGTTCGCTGGCCCGCAAGACCGGCCAGACGCTGGCGTGCAACGCGGACGCGGAGCGGCTGCTGCGCGCCGGCCACCTGGTCGGCGTGTGGCCGGAGGGTTTCAAGGGGATCGGCAAGCCGTTCCGGGACCGGTACAAGCTGCAGCGGTTCGGCCGGGGCGGTTTCGTGTCCGCGGCGCTGCGCACCGGGACGCCGATCGTGCCGTGCGCCATCGTCGGCGCCGAGGAGATCTACCCTAAGGTCGCCGACATCAAGCCGCTGGCCCGGCTGTTCGGCTTCCCGTACTTCCCGGTGACGCCGCTGTTCCCGTGGCTGGGTCCGCTCGGCGCGGTGCCGCTGCCGTCCAAGTGGTACATCGAGTTCGGCGAGCCGATCGGCACCGACGGGTTCGGCGACGGCGCCCAGGACGACCCGATGCTCGTGTTCAACCTCACCGACCAGGTGCGGGAGAACATCCAGCAGACGCTCTACCGACTGCTTTCCGGCCGCCGGAACGTGTTTCTCGGCTGAGTTGGCCCTGCCGGACCACCGGTACCCGATACGCTCCCGCGCATGGGCCAACCGATGCCGCAGCAGTTCCCGATCCTCCTGTCGACCATGAACGACGTGCCCGGTTACCGGGTGGTGCGCGTGATGGGCGAGGTCTTCGGCCTCACCGTCCGCAGCAGGAACGCTCTGTCCAACATGGGCGCCGGTTTCAAGGCGCTCGCCGGCGGAGAGCTCAAGGGCCTGAGCAAGCTGCTGTACGACTCGCGGCAGGAGGCGTTGCAACGGTTGTGCCAGGAGGGCATCGCCAAGGGCGCCAACGCGGTCATCGCGATGCGGTTCGACTGCAACGAGCTCGGCGGCGCCGCGTCCGAGATCGCCGCGTACGGGACGGCGGTGTGGCTGGTACCGGACGGCGCCCAGCAGCACCCGCAGCAGCAGGGCGCGCCGAGCCAGCAGTACGGGCAGCCGCCGTCCGGCCAGTTCGCTCCGCAGGGCTGAGCTGCGCCCGGTTCAGCGTTCCCGGCGGCGGTAGGCCAGGCCGGCCGCGACCGCGCCGGCCAGTGCGCCGGCGCCCAGGACCGACGGCACGCCGATCCGGGCCGCCTTGCGGCCGGTGCGGAAGTCGCGGATCTCCCAACCCCGCTTGCGGGCGGTGTCCCGCAGGCCCTGGTCCGGGTTGACCGCGACGGCCGTGCCGACCACGGACAGCATCGGCACGTCGTTGGCCGAGTCCGAATAGGCCGTGCAGCGGCGCAGGTCCAGTCCTTCCTTCGCGGCCAGCGCGCGGACCGCGTGCGCCTTCGCCTTGCCGTGCAGCATCTCTCCGACCAGCCGGCCGGTGTAGACACCGTCCACGCTTTCCGCGACCGTGCCCAGCGCACCGGTCAGGCCAAGGCGCCTGGCGATGATCTGGGCCAGTTCCACCGGAGTCGCGGTGACCAGCCAGACCCGCTGGCCGGCGTCGATGTGCATCTGCGCCAGCGCCCGGGTGCCGGACCAGATCTTGTCCGCCATCAGGTCGTCGTAGATCTCCTCGCCCAGCGAGATCAGTTCGGCGACGCTGCGACCGGCCACGAAGGACAGCGCCTGCTCGCGACTGGTCGCGATGCCGTCCTGCGTCTCCCGGCCGCCGAACCGGAACTTCACCTGCTGCCAGGCGAACCCGGCCAGGTCGGTGGTGCTGAAGTACTTGCGGGCGGCCAGGCCGCGGGCGAAGTGGAAGATCGACGCGCCCACCATCATGGTGTTGTCGACGTCGAAGAACGCGGCGGCCGTCAGGTCGGCGGGGACGGCGAGCGAGACCGGGGCGGTGGCGGGGGCCGACGCGACGGCGGCCTCTGCCGATGCCCGGCCGGCCAGTACCGCGAGGTGATCACGCTCCGTGCCGACCAGCCCGTCGGCGCGCGTGCCGTTGTCCCGTCCGGGCACCTGTAGGGCCTCCTGGTAGTTCACTGAAGGACCCGTCCAGCCTAGATGCTCCGCCTCGGCCGATCGGCCGGACACCGGTGACGACGCGGTTACTGTCCGATTCCGACACCGGGCAGGCCGGGCAGCAGCGGCGGGACGGTCAGGCTGCCGCCGGGCAATGGCAGCGGCAGCGGGACCCGCAGCGTGCCGGTCTGGTTCTGGGTCGTCGGGAGCAGCGGCGGCGGGGTGGCGTCCGGCGGTGCCGCGGCGGTCGGCGCGTCGAAGGCGGTGGTGTCCGGGGGCGCGACGGGTGCCCGGCGGCCACCACTCGGGCGGCCGACGGTGCCGGTCTGCCGGGCGGATCCCGGCCGGGAGGTCCGGGTGGCCGCGG
>DATEPR010000126.1:0-3921 GCA_035273045.1 Pseudonocardiaceae bacterium
TCCGACGCTGCTCGGGCACCTGGAGACGGTGCCGGTCGAGCCGGACCCGCACGACGCCCCGCTGCGCTTCCCGGTCCAGTACGTGATCCGGCCGCGCACCGACGAGTACCACGACTACCGCGGCTACGCCGGCCAGATCGCGGCCGGCACGGTGTCCGTGGGTGACGACGTGGTGGTGCTGCCCGGCGGCCAGCGGTCGACCGTGGCCCGGATCGACACCATGGACGGCCCGTTGGAGCAGGCGGGCGCCGGTCGGTCGGTCACGCTGCTGCTCGCCGACGAGTTGGACGTGACCCGGGGTGACCTGATCGCCGCCGCCGACGCGCCGCCCATTGTCTCCGACGAATTGGACGCGACATTGTGCTGGCTGTCCGACAAACCGTTGCGCCCGGGCGCGCGGGTTCTTGTCAAGCACGGCACCCGGACCGTCCAAGGAATGGTCACGTCGATAGACTCGCGTTTCGATGAGCAAAAGTTGTCTACAGTGGATGCACCGGGAACGCTGGTTCTGAACGAAATCGGCCGGGTCGGGTTGCGGACCTCGGAACCCCTGCCCGCCGACGACTACAAGGCCAGCCGGCGGAACGGATCGTTCCTGGTCATCGACCCGGCCGACGGCAGCACGCTGGCCGCCGGACTGGTCGGTGCGCCGATGCCGGTGCTGGACGGGGAAAGCTCCGCTCAGGATCTGGTGTCGCCCGGTCCCTGACACCGCGCTCACGACCCGAGAGGCCGCTTTCGACCATGACGATCTCGCAGCGCCGTTCCCTTGCGGCGGTCGGTGTTCCGCTGATGGTGGCGGTTCTCGCACTGTCCGCGTGCTCCCGGCTGGGCGGTGACTCGTCGACCGACGTGTCCGCCGCCGACCAGGGTCCGGCGGCCGAGCTGCGGCTGGGTTACTTCCCCAACGTCACCCACGCCGGCGCGCTGATCGCGGCCGACAAGGGTTTCCTGACCAGGGAACTCGGCGCCACGAAGCTGACGACGCAGACGTTCAACGCCGGTCCGGACGAGGTCAGCGCCCTGCTCGGCGGTTCGCTGGACGCGGCGTTCATCGGCACCGGGCCGGCGATCAACGCGTTCAGCAAGTCCGACGGCGCGGCCGTGCGGCTGGTGGCCGGTGCCACGTCCGGCGGCGTGCAGCTCGTGGTGCGACCGGACATCCGGTCCAAGCAGGACTTGGCCGGCAAGACGATCGCCGACCCACAACTGGGCAACACACAGGACGTGTCCCTGAAAACATATCTGTCCCGGAACAATTTGGCCGGCAAGGTAACCGTCGACAATGTGTCGAACTCCGAGGTATTGGGTCAGTTCCAGAAGAATACAGTGCAGGGTGGTTGGCTACCCGAACCGTATGCGTCAGAATTGGTTCTGACCGGAGGTGCCCACGAGCTCGTCGACGAATCGAGCCTGTGGCCCGACGGCGAGTTTCCGAGCACCGTCCTCGTGGTCCGCACCCAGTTCCTGGAGCAGCACCCGCAGACCGTGCGGGCGTTGGTCAAGGCGGAGCTGGACGCGATCGACTATGAGGAGACCAACCAGGGCGGCGCCGAGGCCGCGGTGAACGACCAGCTGAAGCAGCTGACCGGCAAGCCGCTGCCGCGGCCCGTGCTGGACCGGGCGTTCAGCAGGATCAAGCTGACCGTCGACCCGCTGACCTCGGACTTCCCGGAGCTGGTGAAGGACCAGGTCATCGCGGGTATCGCGAAGACGGCCCCCGGCCTGACCGGCTTCGCCGACCTGACCCAGCTGAACACCGTGCTCAAGGCGGCGGGGAAGCCGGCGATCAGCGCCGGCAGCCTCGGCGGCAACTGACCATCGACCGACGCACACCGCAGAGACGAGGACGACATGACCGCCACGTTGGCGCACTCCGCGACGAAGGCCATCGTCGAGCCGGCCGTTCGGCTCACCGGTGTGCACAAGTCCTTCGGCCGGGGTGCCCGGTCGGTGGCCGCGCTGGCCGGTGTGGACCTGGCGGTCGCGCCCGGCGAGTTCGTCTGCCTGCTCGGCGCGTCCGGCTGCGGCAAGACGACGCTGCTCAACCTGGTGGCCGGCCTGGACACCGTGACGTCCGGCGAGGTCGTGCGCAACACGTCCCGGCCCGCGGTGATGTTCCAGGAGGCCGCGCTGATGCCGTGGCTGACCGCGACCCGCAACGTCGAACTGGCCCTGCGGCTGGCCGGTGTGCGGCGGGCGGACCGCAGGCAGCGCACCGAGGAGCTGCTGGACCTGGTCCGGCTGACCGGTGTCGGCGACAAGCGTCCGCACGAGCTGTCCGGCGGGATGCGCCAGCGCGTCGCCCTGGCCAGGGCACTGGCCTGCACGGCGACCGGCGACGACACCGCCGGGCTGCCCTCGCTGATGCTGATGGACGAGCCGTTCTCCGCGCTGGACGCCATCACCCGGGACGTGCTCCAGGCCGAGCTGCTGCGGGTCTGGGAGGCGACCGGCACGGCGGTGCTGTTCGTGACCCATGACGTGCGTGAGGCGGTCCGGCTGGGCCAGCGGGTGGTGCTGCTGTCGTCCCGGCCGGGCCGGGTGGTGCGCGAGTGGCGGCTGGGCGACCGGTCCTCCGTCGCCGAGTCGGCCACCGTGGACGAGATCAACGGACGCCTCCGCGAGGTGATCACCAGTCATGCCGCCTGAGGGCAGCCAGCAGATCGACGGCGCACCGGTGGCCGTCGCGGACTACGGCGCGGTCGGCGCCGGCCTGGACGCCCTGGAACGGCCCACCCAGCCCCGAACCCGCGCCGACCGGCTGCGCACCATCACGCGCAGCGTGCTGCCGCCGTTGGTCGCGATCGTCCTGGTGATCGCGGTCTGGCAGGCGCTGTGGGCGGCCGCGTTCTGGCCGGAGTTCCAGTTGCCGGCGCCCAAGGCGGTCGGCGCCGAACTGTGGCGGGACATCACCAGCGGTGCCGTGTTCGGCCAGTTGTGGGTGTCGGTGCACCGGGCCGTGTTCGGCTTCCTGATCGGCCTGGTGATCGCCACGCCGCTGGGGCTGCTGCTGGCGAAGGTGCGGATCGTGCGGGCCGCGATCGGGCCGCTGCTGTCCGGGTTGCAGAGCCTGCCGTCGGTGGCGTGGGTCCCGGCGGCGATCCTGTGGTTCGGGATCACGCCGGGTGCCATCTATTTCGTGGTGCTGCTGGGCTCGGTCCCGTCGATCGCCAACGGGCTGGTGTCCGGCATCGACCAGATCCCGCCGATCCTGCCCAGGGTCGGCAAGGTGCTCGGCGCCGGCCGGTTCGCCGGTGCCCGGCACATCATCCTGCCGGCCGCACTGCCCGGTTACGTGGCCGGGCTGAAGCAGGGCTGGGCGTTCTCCTGGCGGTCGTTGATGGCCGCCGAACTGATCGCCAACTCGCCGCAACTGGGCCAGGGGCTGGGCCAGTACCTGGAGAACGGCCGGTCGCTGTCCGACATGCCGACCGTGATGGCCGCGATCGTGCTCATCCTGTTCGTCGGCATCGGCATCGACCTGCTGGTGTTCCGGCCGCTGGAGCGCCGCGTGCTGCACTCCCGGGGCCTGACGGGGTCGGCGTAGTGGGTGGTCCGACGCTGGTCGCCGTGGCGCACGGCAGCCGGGATCCCCGGTCCGCCGCGACGGTGCACGCACTGCTCGACGCGGTGCGGGCGGCGGCACCGGACCTGGACGTGCGAGGCGCGTTCCTGGACCTGTCCGCGCCCCGGCTGACCGACGTGCTGGCCGACGTGACCGACGCCGTCGTCGTGCCGCTGCTGCTGGGCAGCGCCTACCACGCCACCGTGGACATCCCGGGCGCGGTGGCCAGGGCCACCGCCCGGCGCCCGTGGCTGACCATCAGGGTGGCCGGCGTGCTCGGACCGGACCCCCGGCTGGAGGCGGCCGCGTTCGGCAGGCTGCTGGACGCCGGCGCCGACCCGGACGATCCCGGA
>DATEPR010000127.1:0-7248 GCA_035273045.1 Pseudonocardiaceae bacterium
CGAGCGCGCCCTGGCCGGCGTGGCCGGTGTCGGCGCGCCACCGTCGTGGGCGCTGTCCCACCACGACGTGGTGCGGCACGTGACCCGCTACGGCGGCGGACCGGTCGGCACCCGGCGGGCCAGGGCGATGGCGCTGGTCGAGTTGGCGCTGCCGGGCATGGTGTTCCTGTACAACGGCGAGGAACTGGGCCTGCCGGACCTGGACCTGCCCGAGTGGGCGCTGCGCGACCCGGTGTGGGAGCGGTCCGGGCACACCGACCGGGGCCGGGACGGCTGCCGTGTGCCGCTGCCCTGGGAGGGCACCGCGCCGCCGTACGGCTTCACGGCCCACCAGGACAGTTGGCTGCCGATGCCGTTCGAGTGGGCGTCGCTGACCGTCGAGGCCCAACTGGAGGACCCGGACTCGATGCTGTCGCTGTACCGGCAGGCCATCGAGCTGCGGCAGTCCCGGCCGGCGTTCCGCGGCGCCGAACTGGAGTGGTACGGCGCGCCGCCGTCGTGTTTCGCGTTCCGCCGCAAGGGCGGTGGGCTGGTCTGCGCGCTGAACACGTCCGGTGCACTGGTGCCGCTGCCGGCCGGTGAGGTGGTGCTGTCCAGTGCGCCGCTGGTGGACGGGATGCTGCCGCCGGACACCGCCGCGTGGCTGGTTTAGACCAACAGGGGCAGCAGTGCGTGCCGGCGCCGGATGACCGCGCCGTAGCGGGCGTCCAGGCGCAGCCACGAGTCGGTGGCCGTGACGCGGACCGTGCCGTCGTCGCCGTCGGCCAGGAAACCCATACCGGACAAGGCGAACAGGCACCGCATCGGCACCTGCACGTCCAGTCCGGACCCGCTGACGGTGAGCACGTGCTGGTCGAGCAGGGACGTGGGGGCGCTGCCGCGCGGGCCGGGATTGCGCCGGGCCACCTCGATGCCCCGGTCGGCCAGATCGGACACCACCCGCACCGGCAGCTCGTCGACCACCTGCCAGCCCTCCCCGGGCGGCAGCGCGGCCCGCCACATCAGGTCCATCGCCGGGCCGGGGTCCAGCCGCTCACCGCCCACGATGGCCAGCGCGGCCAGCAGTTCCCCGCCGGACACGGTGACGTCGGACGGCCGCACCTGGCCGCGCACCGACCGGGTGGCCAGCACGTCGAAGGGGGTGGCCACCCAGGCGTCCACGAAACCGTCCGCCCGGCCGCGCAGCCGCACCACGGCCTGCTGGTCCAACCGGACCGAGCGGGCCACGAACGCGCCCAGGTCGTCCCGGTCGGCCGGGTCGGGCACGAACAGTTCGGACCGGTCAGGCACTGCGGACCCCCGCGCGGTAGCCGGCCAGGAAGTCACGCTCGGCGTCGGTCAGCCGGCGCGGCCTGCCCAGGTTGACGTCGTAGGGCACCAGCAGCGTTTCCGCCGTCGCCACAACGGCATCCGAGTTCCGCCGTCCGTTGTAGACGGTGTAGTCGAGGGTGAACGACGCGGCCCGCAGGTCACGCACGGAGATCTCCACCCGCACGGTCGAGCCGTCCGCGACGAGCGGGCTGTGGTAGTCGACCGCGAGCCGTGCCACCACGATCCCCTCGGCCATGCCCGCCGCCCGGTGCCGGACGGCCTCGCCGAACAGCAGGTCGATCCTGGCCTCCTCAAGCAGGGTCACCGTGCTGGCATGGTTGACATGCCCGAACACGTCCATGTCCGACCATCTCGGACGCACCTCGGCCACGTACACGCCCAACGACAATCCTCCAGATCGGCCCCCTGGCCAACCGACAGTACATGCGCCGGTCGGCCAGGTTGAGCGGCGGCCGGTCAGCGCACCATGGACCTGACCTGCCGGGCCGCCACCGACAGGGTCGGCAGGTCCAGCCGGTTCGCCCTGCGGATCTCGGCCAGGGCCGACCGGGCCCGCTCCAACCGGGACGCGTTGGACTGCTCCCAGCGGGCGATCTTCTCGTCCGCGGTGTCGCCGGGATCACTGTGCCGCAACACGTCCACCGCGATCGCCCGGATCGACGAGTACAGGTCGTCACGCAGCGCCAGCCGGGCCAGCGAGTGCCAGCGGTTGCCCCGCTCCAGCGCGGACACCGAAGACAGCATCCGGTCCATGTCCAGGTGCTCGGACAGCGCGTAGTACAACTGCGCGGCCTCCAGGTGGCTGCGCTCCACGCCGACGGTGACGCCCTCCCGCTCGGCCAGTTCGGCGATCTCGATGACGTCCAGCAGGCAGAACCGGTCCAGCAGCGACGCCACGCCGGCCGCCGTCGCCTCCGGCACGCCGATGCCCACCAGCCGGGCGGTCTCGTCCACCACGTGCTCGCGTTCCCTGCCGCGCAGCAGGCTCAGCATGTCCGCGCCCAGCGACCGCACCGGTGCGCTGAACCGGGCCAGTTCGGCACCCACAGCCAGGGGCTGCGGCCGGTTGGTGAGCAGCCACCGGGACGCCCGGTCCAGCAACCGCCTGCTCTCCAGCGTCATCGCGTCCGCGACGGAACTGGCCACCACGTTGTCCAGCGCCCGGATGTCCCGCCACAGCGCCGGCAGGTCGAAGATCCGGGTCGCGGCGACGTAGGCGCGGACCGCGTCGGTGGCCGACGCGCTCATCTCCTCGGCCAGCCGGAACGCGTAGGACACGCCACCGCCGTCCACGACCTCGTTCACCAGCATCGTGGTGATGATCTCCCGGCGCAGCGGGTGTGCGCCGATCCGGTCACCGAACCGCTCCCGCAACTGGCTCGGGAAGTACTCCGGCAGCCGCCGGGCGAACACGTCCAGGTCGGGCAGGTCGCTGGCCAGCACCTCGTTCTTCAGCGCCAGCTTCACGTGCGCCAGCAGGGTGGCCAGTTCCGGTGAGGTGAGGCCCAGGTCGGCCTTCTCCAACTGCTGGAACTCGGTCGGGCCGGGCAACGCCTCCAGTGCCCGGTCCAGCCCGCTGTGCTGTTCCAGGTCGGCGATCAGCCGGGCGTGCACGCTGCGCATGCCCACGGCGTGCGCCCGGCTCACGCCGAGCACCGCGTTCTGGTCGTAGTTGTCCGCCAGGACCAGTTCGGACACCTGGTCGGTCATCTCGACGAGCAGTTCGTTGCGTTCCGTGCGGTCCAGCCGGCCCTCGGCGACCAGGTGGTCCAGCAGGACCTTGATGTTGACCTCGTGGTCGGAACAGTCGACACCGGCCGAGTTGTCCAGCGCGTCGGTGTTCACCTTGCCGCCGGTGTGCGCCGGGCCGCCCTCGCGGGCGAACTCGACGCGGCCGCGCTGGGTCAGGCCCAGGTTGCCGCCCTCGCCGACCACCCGCACCCGCAGGTCCGCGCCGTTGACCCGGATCCCGTCGTTGGCCTTGTCCCCCACCTCGGCGTGGGACTCCGTGCTGGCCTTGACGTAGGTGCCGATGCCGCCGTTCCACAGCAGGTCGACCGGGGCCAGCAGGATGGACCGCATCAGCTCGGTCGGCGACAGCTTGGCGACGGCGTCGGCCAGGCCGAGCGCCTTGCGGGCCGCCGGGCCGACCGGAATCGACTTGGCCGTGCGCGGCCACACCCCGCCGCCCTCGCTGATGAGGGCGCGGTCGTAGTTGTCCCACGACGATCGCGGCAGGTCGAACAGCCGGCGCCGCTCGGCGTACGACGTCGCCGGGTCCGGGTCGGGGTCGATGAAGATGTGCCGGTGGTCGAACGCGGCCACCAGCCGGATGTGCTCGGACAGCAGCATCCCGTTGCCGAACACGTCACCGGACATGTCGCCGACGCCCACCACGGTGAAGTCCTGGGACTGGGTGTCCACCTCCAGTTCCCGGAAGTGGCGCTTCACCGCCTCCCACGCGCCCTTCGCGGTGATGCCCATGGCCTTGTGGTCGTAGCCGGCCGAACCGCCGGACGCGAACGCGTCGCCCAACCAGAAGCCGTACCGTTTGGCGACGTCGTTGGCGATGTCGGAGAACGTGGCCGTGCCCTTGTCGGCCGCCACCACCAGGTAGGTGTCGTCGCCGTCGTAGCGCACCACTTGCCGCGCCGGCACCACGTTCCGGCCGGCGTCCAGGTTGTCGGTCAGGTCGAGCAACCCGGAGATGAACAGCTGGTAGCAGGCGACACCCTCGGCCTGCAGGGCCTCGCGGTCCAGCCCGGGATCACCGGTGGGCGTCGGCGGGCGCTTCAGCACGAACCCGCCCTTCGCGCCGACCGGCACGATCACCGCGTTCTTCACCGCCTGCGCCTTCACCAGGCCCAGCACCTCGGTGCGGAAGTCCTCCCTGCGGTCCGACCAGCGCAACCCACCGCGCGCCACCGGCCCGAACCGCAGGTGCACGCCCTCGAACCGGGGCGAGTACACCCAGATCTCGAACCGCGGCCGCGGCGCCGGCAGGTCGGGGATCTGCTGCGGGTCCAGCTTCACCGCCAGGAACGACTTGGGCCGGCCGTCCGCGTCCCGCACGTGGTAGTTGGTGCGCAGCGTGGCGTTCACCAGGCCGAGCAGGCTGCGCAGGATGCGGTCCTCGTCCAGGCTGGTGACCTCGTCGATCATCTCGGTGATGTCCGCGGTCAGCTGGGTGGCCTGGGCGATCCGGTCGGCGTCGCCGATCGCCGGGTTGAACCGGGTCTCGAACAGCGTGACCAGCGCGGCGGCCACGTCGGTGTGGGCGAGGACGGCGTCCTCGATGTAGTCCTGGCTGTACGGCGTGCCGGCCTGGCGCAGGTATTTGGCGTAGGCGCGCAGCACCGCGGCCTGCCACCAGTCCAGCGCGGCCCGCAGCACCAGGGCGTTGAAGCCGTCCACCTCGGCGTGCCCGCGCCACGCGGCCGCGAACGCCTCCTGGAAGCGCACCCGCGACCGGTCCAGGTCGCCGCTGGCCGCGTCCAGCACCTTCGGGTCAATGCGCAGGCCGAAGTCGAAGATCCAGCACTGGGTGCCGTCGTCGCGGCGGATCTCGTAGGGCCGCTCGTCGACCACCTCGACGCCCATCCGCTGCAACACCGGCAGCACCTGGGACAGCGTCACCCGCTGGCCGGCCAGGTACAGCTTGAACCGCCGCTCCCCTGGTTCCGGGTCGTCCGGCAGGTAGAACGACGTGTCCAGGTCGCCGTCGGCCGGCAGCGCCTGGAGCCGGCGCAGGTCGGCCAGGCCCTCGGCGGCGGCGAAGTCCTCCTTGTACGCCTCGGGGAACGCTGCCGCGTAGCGCTGGCCCAGCTCGGCCGCCGTCTCCGACGAGAACGGCTGGCCACCGGCCTGCCGCTGCGCCTGCGCCTCGGCGAGCACCGCGTCCACCATCAGGTCGCTCCAGCCGCGCACCACGTCCGCCAGCCGCTGCTGGAGCGCCGCCGGATCGGGGTCGACGGTCGACGCCGGATCGGTGTGCACGATGAAGTGCACCCGCGCCACCTCGGTCTCGCCGACCCGGGCGCTGTACTCCAGGTTGGTGCCGGCCAGCTCGGCGAGCAGCACCTCCTGCATGGCCAGGCGGGTCGTCGTGGTGTAGCGGTCCCGGGGCAGGTAGACCAGGCAGGAGTAGAACCGGCCGTACGGGTCGCGGCGCATGAACAGCCGCAGCCGGCGCCGGTCGGCCAGCGCCAGCACGCCCGTCGTGGTCTCGTACAGCGCCTGGACGTCCGTGGACAGCAGCTCCGGCCGCGGGTAGTTCTGGATGACGTCCAGCATCTTCTGGCCGGAGTACGAGTCGAGCGGGAAGCCGGCGCGGTGGATCACCTCGCGCACCCGGCGCTCGATCACCGGGATGTCCAGCACGTCCTCGTACAGCGCGGCGCTGGTCAGCACGCCGAGGAAGCGGTGCTCGCCGTTGACGTTGCCGCCCTCGTCGAACGTCTTCACGCCCACGTAGTACGGGTAGGCGGACCGGTGCACCGTCGACGGTGCGCTGGCCTCCGTCAGCACCAGCAGCTGCGGCGCCAGGGCGTGGGCGGCGGTGTCCGGGCCGGCGGTGAGGCTGCGCGCGGCCAGGCTGTCCTGGCGCAGCACGCCCAGGCCGGTGGCCAGCATGGCGCGCAGCGCGGGGACGCCGGCCGCGTCCGGGTCGTCGACCAGCTCGTACTGGCGGTAGCCCAGGAACGTGAAGTGGTGGTCGGCCAGCCAGCGCAGCAACTGCGCGCCCTCGACGATCTCCTGGTGGTCCAGCGGCGGCGGTTCGGCCTCCAGCCGGTTGGCGAGCAGCTTCGCCATGGTGATCATCTTGTCGGTGTCCTCGTACACCTCGCGCACGTCGTGCAACACCGCGACCAGCCGCGACTCCAGCTCCCTGGCCCGCAGCGGATCGGTGATGAGGTCGACCTCGATGCTCATCCACGACTCGACGTTGCCGTCCGCCGGCGGCCGCTCCGGATCGGCCGTCGGCAGGACCTCGCGCAGCTCACCGCTGATCGAGCGGCGCACCACGACGATCGGGTGCACCACCCGCTGCACGCCCACGCCGCTGTGGGTCAGCTCGGACACGACCGAGTCGACGAGGTACGGCATGTCGTCGGTGACCACCTGCACGACCGTCGTCACGCAGTCCCAACCGTCCTCGGCCACGGTCGGGTTCAGCACCCGGACGGCCGGCCGCCCGGCGATGCGCTGGCGCGCCAGGAGGTAGTTGGACCGCACCGCGCCCACCAGCTGCGCGGGAACGTCGTCGATGACCTCCTCGGGCGGCAGGTAGCGGTAGTACAGGCGGACCAGATCGGCGTACTCCGGGTCGAGCCGCGCGGCGGCGTCCACCAGGTCGTCACGGATCTGTTCAGGGGTCATCGACTTCTCGTCGGTCGTTGCGCCAGCCATGCTGCGGGTCGTTGTTCTTCCTACTGTGAACGGAGATCCGGCCGAGGTCATCTTCGCAGGGGCTCCGCTGTCGGTGGCACGTCGTCGTGCCCGGTCGGGAACCACACTAGTTGCCTGCCAGGGGCGCGTTCGGCGGCCGGCACGGGCAGCCGTACTTGATCGAAATCCTGATCGAGCAAGACCGGAGAGCCAGAATTGTCGGGGTGGGAAACGCTGGGGTCAGGGCCGTTCGTCGGACGGTTCCCAGTGGGCGGTGAGCCACACGGAGTCACCGGATCGGGGGTCGCCGCGATGGCGGGCCGGATAACCCGGCTGCTCGTCGCCGACCGCCGTGTCGAGGCGATCGACCGGCCGCGCCAGCGGCCCGGGTAAGCTCGTCGGCCCTGGTAACGAGGCCGAGGGGTCGACGAACGGATTGTTCTTGGCGTCGTTGGAGTCCTGGGCGCTCTGGTAGGCCATGAGGGCTTCGGTGAGCAGGTCGGCGAGTTGGACGGAGCGGCGCCGCCT
>DATEPR010000128.1:0-2494 GCA_035273045.1 Pseudonocardiaceae bacterium
CCGGCGGTTCCTGTTCCACCTTGGCGTGCCGTGGCGGCACGGCCAGCCGGAGCACGTCGACCAGCGTGCCTGCGTAGCGGTCGGCGACGGCCCTGGCGAACGCGATCGAGTCCGGCGACAGCACCGGCTCGGGCGAGACGACCTTCTCCAGGAACGCCAGCGCGCCCTTGTGGTCGGACTCGTCGGCGCGGGCCAGCAGGTAGCCGTCCACCAGTTGGCCGGCGAACCGCACCCGCACCCGGCAGCCGGGCACGGCGTCGGCGGCCAGCTGCTCCGGCACGCGGTAGTCGAACGGGCGGTCCAGGTGGGCGAGCGGGACGTCGACGCACACCCTGGCCACGGACCGGCTCGCGGCCGGCACGCGCTCCCCCCGCCGGGCCGCGCGCCTGGTGCTGTTCCCGCTGGCCATGCCCGGTGTCTACCAGAGCGACACGACCGGGTTACCGGCCGGTGCGACCGGCTACGCCCCCGCGGCCGACCGCAGCGCGGCGGCCCGGTCGGTGCGCTCCCAGGGCAGGTCGACGTCGGTGCGGCCGAAGTGGCCGTACGCCGACGTGGCCGCGTAGATGGGGCGCAGCAGGTCCAGGTCGCGGATGATCGCGGCCGGGCGCAGGTCGAACACGTCGGTGATGGCGGACTGGATCTTGGTGGGGTCGACGGTCTCGGTGCCGAAGGTCTCCACGAACAGGCCCACCGGCGCGGCCTTGCCGATCGCGTACGCCACCTGGACCTCGATCCGCCCGGCCAGCCCGGCGGCCACCGCGTTCTTCGCCACCCAGCGCATGGCGTAGGCGGCCGAGCGGTCCACCTTCGACGGGTCCTTGCCGGAGAAGGCGCCGCCGCCGTGCCGGGCCATGCCGCCGTAGGTGTCGACGATGATCTAGCGGCCGGTCAGGCCGGCGTCGCCCATCGGGCCGCCGATGACGAACCGGCCGGTCGGGTTGACCAGCAGCTTCATGCCCTCGGTGGCGATGGTCAGTTCCTTCAGCTCGGGCGCCACGACGTGCTCGCGGACGTCCACGCCGAGCATCCGGTCCAGGTCGATGCCGTCGGCGTGCTGGCTGGACACGACCACGGTGTCCAGGCGAACGGGCTGGTCGCCGGCGTACTCGATGGTCACCTGGGTCTTGCCGTCCGGCCGCAGGTAGGGCAGCACGCCGTTCTTGCGCACCGCGGTCAGCCTGCGGGCCAGCCGGTGGGCCAGCGCGATCGGCAGCGGCATCAGTTCCGGCGTGTCGGTGCAGGCGTAGCCGAACATCAGGCCCTGGTCACCGGCGCCCTGGCGGCCGATCTCGTCCTCCAGCGCCTGCTGCGCCGCCTCGACCCGGGACTCGTACGCGGTGTCCACGCCCTGGGCGATGTCCGGCGACTGCGAACCCAGCGCCACGTTCACGCCGCACGAGTTGCCGTCGAAGCCCTTGGCGGACGAGTCGTAGCCGATGTCCAGGATGCGTTCCCGGACGATCGCGGGGATGTCGGCGTACGCCTCGGTGGTGACCTCGCCGGCCACGTGCACCTGCCCGGTGGTGATCAGGGTCTCCACGGCGACCCGGCTGCGCGGGTCCTTGGACAGCAGCGAGTCGAGAATCGAGTCACTGATGGCATCACAGATCTTGTCCGGATGCCCTTCCGTGACCGACTCGGACGTGAACAACCTGCGACTGGATTCGGACACCCGAGTACTCCCCACTCACCTGATGGCCAGTTCCCATCAACCTACCGGGGTAAGGTTACTGGCCCACCAGCGGCCGGATACCGTCCCACACTCTGGCGGCCAGGTGGCTCTTGCTGCCCAGCGGCAGTGGCGTCTCGGTGCCGTCGGCGGCCAGCAGCCAGCCGGCGTTGTCCTCGACCTCGAACGCCCGCCCTTCGCCGACCGCGTTGACCACGAGCAGGTCGACACCCTTGCGGCGCAGCTTCGCCCGGGCGTGGACCAGCACGTCGCCCTGCTCGTCACCGGTCTCGGCGGCGAAGCCGACGACCACCTGGCCGGGCGCGCGGGCGGCGACCAGTTCCACCAGGATGTCCGGGTTCCGGGTCAACACCACCGGATCCGGGTCGCGGTCGGTCTTCTTGATCTTGTTGTCGGCGCGGTTGACCGGCCGGAAGTCGGCCACCGCGGCGGACATCACCACGACGTCCGCGCTCTCGGCCGCCTTGTGCATGGCGTCGCGCAGTTCGACGGCGGTGCTCACGTGCCGGACGGTGACGCCGGCCGGGTCGATCAGGCCGGCGGTGTGGGCGGCGACCAGCGTCACGTCGGCGCCCCGGGCCGCGGCCACCCTGGCCAGCGCGTAGCCCTGCTTGCCGGACGAGCGGTTACCCAGGTAGCGCACCGGGTCCAGCGGCTCGCGGGTGCCACCGGCGGACACCACGACCTTCACGCCGGCCAGGTCGCGGGGCAGCGCGTCCGGGGCGGCCAGCAGCAGCCGGGCCAGGTCCACGATCTCGGCCGGATCGGCCAGCCGGCCCTTGCCGGTGTCGACGCCGGTCA
>DATEPR010000129.1:0-12122 GCA_035273045.1 Pseudonocardiaceae bacterium
CCACGTCCTCGTCCGGCCCGGACGCGGCCTCGGCCCGGTGCCACGCCCGCCGGTCCGGGTCGATCGCCGCGTCGGTGGCCGCGGCCAGGGCACCGTGGGCCTGCCGGCGTTCCTGTTCGGTCGCCGACCGGTACACCGCCGACCGGGCCAGCGGATGCCGGAACCGGACCCGGGTGCCGAACTCGACCAGCCCGGAGTCCACCGCCGGACCGGTGCCGTCCTCGCCGACGCCCAGCAGCGCGGCCGCCCGCCCGACCAGCGCCGGATCACCGGACGGGTCACTGGCCGCGACCAGCAGCAGCCGCCGGGCCGGTTCCGGGAGCGCCGCGGCCCGCTGGCCGAACGTCTCCTCGATGCTGCCGGACAGCGTCAGCGCGCCGGGCAGCCCGAAACCGCCGGCCAGGTCGGCCGGGCTCAGCCCCCTGGGCAGTTCCAGCAGGGCCAGCGGGTTGCCGCCGGTCTCGTCCACGATCTGGTCGCGGACCCGGACGTCGATCGGCCCGGTCAGCACCGAGTCGAGCAGGTCACGGGCGTCCCGCCGGCGCAGGCCGGTGACCGGCAGTCCGGGCAGCCCGGCCAGGTCGTCGCCGGCCACCCGGGTGGCGAACACCAGGCCCACCGCCTCCGCGCCCAGCCGCCGCGCCACGAACGCGAGTACCTGCGCCGAGCAGGCGTCCAGCCACTGCTGGTCGTCGACCAGGCACATCAGCGGCTGCCGCTCGGCCATCTCGGAGAACAGGCTCAGCACGGCCAGCCCGACCAGGAACCGGTCCGGCGGCGGCCCGGCGCTGACGCCGAACGCGGTGCCGAGCGCGTCCCGCTGCGGCCCGGGCAGGTGGTCCAGCCGGTCCAGCATGGGCGCGCACAACTGGTGCAGGCCGGCGAACGCCAGTTCCATCTCCGACTGCACGCCGCCGCCGCGCACCACCCGGCAGCCCGCCGACCGCACCGCCAGGTAGTCCAGCAGCGCGGTCTTGCCGATGCCCGGTTCGCCGTGCACCACCAGCGCCCGGCTGCCACCGGCGCGCACGGTCCGGATCACCTGGTCGAGGACACCGCACTCGGCCCGGCGACCGGCCAGTTCCGCCGCACGTCGCCACCCGGGCAGGTCCGCTGGCACACGCACCGAACCACCGTAACCGCGCCACTGTGCTGGCGCCCCGGCTGGCCACCGGCGGATGCGAACCGGTGTCGGGCGCGTCACGCTCGTCGGTCATGGCGACGATCCACCACCGCTACGCGACAGTGCGGGGGCAGCGGCTGTTCTACCGGGAGGCCGGGCCGGCCGACGGTCCCGCCGTCGTGCTCCTGCACGGCTTTCCCACCAGCTCGTTCATGTTCCGCAACCTGATTCCGCTGCTCGCCGACCGCTACCACGTCGTGGCGCCGGACCACCTGGGCTTCGGCCTGTCCGACGCGCCGGCCACCGACGAGTTCGACTACACCTTCGACGCGCTCGCCGGCCTGACCGCCGGCCTGCTGGACCAGCTCGGCCTGACCCGGTTCGCGATGTACGTGCAGGACTACGGGGCGCCGGTGGGCTGGCGGCTGGCCCTGGCCCGGCCGGCCGCGGTCGCGGCGATCATCACCCAGAACGGCAACGGCTACGAGGTGGGCTTCGCCGAGGAGTTCTGGCGCCCGGTCCGCGCGTACTGGGAGAAGCAGACCGCGGAGACCGAGGAGCCGGTGCGGCAGGCGCTGACCCTGGACGCCATCCGGTGGCAGTACCTGCACGGCGTGCCGGACGAGACGCTGGTCAGCCCGGACACCTGGTACCACGACTTCGAGCTGGTCTCCCGGCCGGGCAACGACCTGGTGCAGCTGAAGCTGTTCGCCGACTACGCCACCAACCTGCCGCTCTACCCGCGGCTGCACGACTACCTGCGGGACAGCGCGGTGCCGGTGCTGGCCGTGTGGGGCCGCAACGACGAGATCTTCCGCGCCGAGGGCGCGCTGGCCTTCACCGAGGACGCGCCCGCCGCCGAGGTGTGCCTGCTGGACGGCGGCCACTTCCTGCTGGAGAGTCACCTGGACGCGGCGGCGAGCACCATCCGCGGCTTCCTGGGCCGGACGCTCGACAGCGGCCAGCCGCTCATCTGATCGGAAGGACGGACACGATGGGACTCTCCTGGCAGCAAGGGCCGCTCGCGCCCGGCGCGGTGGGCCGGTTCCTGGTGCCCGATCCGCTGCCCGACCGGATGCTGTACGCCGAACCGCTGCGCAGGCGGATGCGGGTGCGGTTCGGCGGCGAGTGGATCGTGGACAGTGAGGACGTGGTGCTGTTGCACGAGCCGGGCCGGTATCCGGTCGCCTACTTCCCGCTGGGCGACGTGGCCGACGGCGTGCTACACGCCACCGACCACACCACCACGCACCGCGATCTCGGCACCACCGCCTGGTACACGGTCGTCGCCGGCACCGGCGATAAGCAGCGCGGCGCGTACCAGCACACCGGCCTGCCCGACCACGCCGGCGAACTGAAGGGGCGAGTGGCGTTCGCCTGGCGGGCGATGGACGCCTTCTACGAGGAGGACGAGCGGATCGTCGGCCACGCCGCCGACTTCTACCACCGCATCGACATCCGCCGGACCAGCCGGCACCTCACCGTGCACCACGACGGCCGGACCGTCGCCGACACCACCCGGCCGCTGGCCCTGTACGAGTCGGGTTTCGCGCCCCGGTGGTACGTGCCGAGGGCGGACGTCGACGAGTCGGTGCTGACCCCGGTCGAGGGCCAGACGTTCTGCCCGTACAAGGGACTGTGCGACTACTACGACATCGGCGGCGCGTCCCGGGCCGCGTGGTCCTACCAGGACGCCTGGACCGAGGTCCGGCGGATCGCCGGGCTGGTGTCCTTCGAACCGGACAAGGTCGAGGTGCGGCTGGACGGCACCCGGCTGCGGCTGGAACCGGGCCAGAGCGTGATCCCGCACGGCGTCGACCGCGAGCTCACGCCCGACGAGATCGCGCCGGACAGGCACCCGTGACCGGCGCGGCGTCGCTGCTGTCGGTGAACGTCGGGATGCCGAAAGACGTGTCCTGGCAGGGGAGAACCGTGCACACCGGCGTGTGGAAGTCTCCTGTGGACGGTCCGGTGACGGTGCGCCGGCTCAACATCGACGGTGACGGCCAGGGCGACCTGGCCGGCCACGGCGGTGAGATGCGGGCCGTGCTGGTGTACCAGATCGACTCCTACCGGCACTGGCAGCGGCACTTCGGCCGGGACGACCTGGAGTACGGCACGTTCGGCGAGAACCTCACCGTCGACGGCATGGCCGACGACGAGGTGTGCATCGGCGACCGGTACCGCATCGGCGAGGCCGAGTTCGAGGTGACCCAGCCCAGGGTGACCTGCTACCGCGTGGGGCTGCGGCTGGGCGAACCGGAACTGCCGTCGCTGCTGGTCAGCCACCACCGGCCCGGCTTCTACCTGCGGGTGATCCGGGAGGGCCGCATCCGGGCGGGCGATCCGATCGTCCGCACCCGCACCGGGCCAGGCGAACTGACCGTCGCCGACACCGACGCCCTGCTCTACCTGCCCGACCGCGACCCGGAGAAACTGCGCGTCGCCGTCCAGATCCCGGCGATGAGTCCCGGGTGGCAGCAGTCGTTCCACGAACTGCTCCACCCCGAGCGTCCCGACCGTCCGTTGTGGATCGGATTCCGGCCGCTGCGGGTGGCCAGGGTGGTGCCGGAGAGCCAGAGCGTCACGTCGGTGTACCTGGCGGCCGACGACGGCGGCCCGCTGCCGGCCGCCCGGCCCGGCCAGTACCTGACGCTGCGGCTGCCCGACGCCGGCACGCCGGCGCCGGTGCGCAGCTACTCGCTGTCCTCCGCGCCCGGCGCCGGCGTCTACCGGCTGAGCGTCAAGCACGAACCGCACGGCACCGCGAGCGGCTACCTGACCACCCGGCTGCGACCCGGCACCGTCCTGGACGTGGCGGCGCCGCGCGGCGACTTCGTCCTCGACGAGGGCACCGGACCGGTGCTGCTGATCTCCGCCGGCATCGGCCTGACGCCGGTGCTGGCGATGCTGCACGCGCTGGCGGCCCGGCGCGGCGACCGGGAGGTCTGGTGGATCCACGGCGCCAGGCGACCGGACGAACACCCGCTGGCCGGCGAGGTCCGCACCCTGCTCGCCGCCCTGCCGCACGCCCGCGAACACGTCTTCTACAGCGCCGAGTCCGGCCGGCTGACCAAGGACCGGCTGCTCGCGCTGTCCGTGCCGGCCGAGGCGACCGCGTACGTGTGCGGGCCGTCGACGTTCATGGCGGACATGGGCGAGGCGCTGGCCACCGCCGGCATCGACCCGGCCCGCGTGCACACCGAACTGTTCGGCGCCCTGCCGCCGATCAACCCCGGCCTGGTCGGCCAGGCCCGCCCGGCGCCGCACCAGCCGGCCGGACCGACCGGGACCGGTCCGCTGGTCACGTTCGCCCGCAGCGGCATTTCGGTGCCGTTCCCGGACTCCGCGCGGAACGTGCTGGAACTGGCCGACGCCTGCGACGTGCCGGCCCGGTGGAGTTGCCGTACCGGCGTGTGCCACACGTGCGTCACGCCGCTGCTGTCCGGTGAGGTCACGTACGACCCGGACCCGCTGGAGGTGCCCACCGGCGGGCAGGTGCTCGTCTGCTGCGCCCGCCCGGGCACCGACGTCGTGCTGGACATGTGAACCCGCCGCGGGAGGATGCGATGGACTACCAGGTGCAGGTCATCACCGTGCCGGTGAGCGACGTGGACAAGGCCCTGGCGTTCTACACCGAACAGGCCGGGTTCCGCCTCGACGTCGACTACCACCCCGACCCCGGTTTCCGGGTCGTCCAGCTGACCCCGCCCGGCTCGGCGTGCTCGGTGCAGCTCGGGGTGGGCCTCACCGACGCGGCGCCCGGCTCGGCACGGGCCACGTACCTGGTCGTCGCCGACATCGAGGCGGCACACCGGGAACTCACCGCACGCGGCGTCCAGGTCGGCCCGATCCGGCACAAGTCGCCGGTCGACGACTGGCAGGGCGGCTGGGCGCCGGGCGCGGCACCCGACCGCCGCGACTACGCCAGCATGGCCGACTTCGCCGATCCCGATGGCAACACGTGGACCCTCCAGGAGATCGGCTTCATCCCACGGTGACCAGGGCGTGTTCGTCGACGCTCGTCCGCGCCCAGCGGCTGGTGCTGAGCAGTCCCGTGGCGACGATGCCGGCACCGAGCCCGAACATCAGCCACCAGATCCCGTGCTCCGCGGTGGTGTAGGCGGCGCCGTGGGCGGAACCGACGACGGTGCCGGCGATCGCGACGCCCAGCGAGATGCCGGCCTGCCGGCCAGCGGACGACAGTGACGCGGCCAGGCCGGCCATGGAGCGCGGCATCCCGGCGACCGCCGAGTTCGTGATCGGCGGGTTCACCGTGGCGATGAAGACGCCGAACACCACGAACGTCGCCAGCACCAACGGCAGCGGGCTGGCCGGCCCCACCCACAGCGACAGCACGCCGGCCAGCGCCAGCGCGGAACCGGCGACCACCAGCGGCGGCCGCGGCCCGCGCGAGCCGACCATGCGGCCGGTGGGCGGCGACAGCACCACCACCAGCACGCCGACCGGCAGCACGCACAACCCGGCGGCCAGCGCCGACATGCCGCGCACGTCCTGCAGGTACTGCGTGGTGACGAACAGGAACGCGCCGAACCCGCACAACGCCCACAACGCCATCAGGATCGCGGAACTGAACGGCACACTGCGAAACAGGCGCAGTTCCAGCAGCGGGTCGGCGCGGCGCGGCTCGTAGCGCAGGATGCCGAGCACGCCGAGCGCGGCGACGGCGAGCAGGCCGACGGTCACCGGTGACGACCAGCCAAGCGACGCGGAGCCGATGATCGCGTAGACGACGGTGCCCAGCACGACGATCATCAGTGTCTGGCCCACCGGGTCGAACCGGCGGGCACGGGCGGCGCGCGACTCCGGCACGAACAGCGCGGTGCCTACGAGCGCGACGGCGACGATCGGCACGTTGATCCAGAACACGGCGTGCCAGCCAAGGCCGTCCACCAGCGCGCCGCCGAGGATCGGACCCAGGGCCAGCGACAGTCCGGTCATCGAGCCGAACACGCCGATCGCCCTGGCCCGCTCGGCCGGCTCCGGGAACGTGTTGGCCACGATCGCCATGGCGACCGGGTTGAGCATCGTGCCACCGACGGCCTGCACCACCCGGGCGGCCACCAGCCAGCCGATTCCCGGTGCCACACCGCACAGCAGCGAGCCGACGCCGAACACGGCCAGCCCGACCTGGAACACCCGCCGCCGGCCCACCCGGTCGGCCGTTGATCCGGCAAGGACGAGCAGGCCGGCCAGCACCAGCGTGTAGGCGTCGACCGTCCATTGCAGACCGGACTCCGACGCGCGCAGGTCCTGGCGGATCGCCGGCAGCGCGACGTTGACGATGGAGATGTCCATCACGACGACGACCATGCTGGCGCAGCAGATCGTCAGCACGAGGAATTGTTGTCGTCTGGTCATGTGGCCGACGCTAGGAGCTGTAGCGCGCTCCAGGTCAAACGGACTGGCCGGCTTGCGGCTGGCGGGGCTGCGAGCCCGGCGGAGCGGGGACTGCGCTGCGGGCCAAGCGGCCTGGTCGCCGCGTCCGGCCGGGCGGGGACTGCGTCCCGTATGCCAAGCGGCCTGGGTGCCGCGTGCTCGGCCGGGCTGGGAGCCGGCTCAGAACAGTTCCACGCAGTCGAACGCGACTCCCGGGCTGAGAAACCCCGTGCCGGAACTGCCGCTGACCACGTTGATCGTCATCGTGTTCGTGCCGGCGACGAACGCCGTGGCCGGGACCGCATAGCTGAACTGGGTGTTGTTGCCCCGGTAGGTGCCGATGGTGAGGCTGCGCGACTTCGGCTGGGTGGACGGGGCCGGGATGGCGGACGTCCAGTTGTTGACCGTGATCTGCGGGCGGCCGTTGGCGTACGACGCGGTGATGCCGATGCGGACCGTGCGGGCGGCGATCTGCGCGGCGGTCAGGGTGAACTTCACCGTGGTCGGGTTGTTGACGCCGACCCACTGGTACGCGGGGAAGTCGGCCGCCGTGTTCGTGCCCACCACGTAGGTCGTCGGACCCCACGACGCCATGCGCACGTCGGACGGGTGCATCACGGTCAGGTTCGCGCCGTTCTTGAACGACGTGGGGGTGCCGTCCCACTCGCCGATCCGGAAGATGGCCGCCGGGACGGTGAAGCCGGACGTCAGGTTCTGGCCGATCGTCGTGGCACCCGCGGTGACGGTCGCCGTGCGCGTCGCCACCGGGAGCTCGTTCTGGTACAGCGTCTGCGTGTAGGTGCCGGGTTTCATCGCCGGGCTGCTGAAGTTGCCGTTGGCGCCGGTCGTGGTCCAGTACTGCGCCTGGCTGTTCGCCCAGCCCACCACCGACCCGATCGGCACGCCGCTGCCCTTGCCGACCACGAAACCGCGCCCGGACAACGGCACCGTGCCGCGCAGGCCCAGCGTGTCCATGAAGCTCAGGTCCGGTACCGCTGGTGCCGGTCCGTCGGTGATGATCAGCGCGTACGGCCCGTACAGCACGTTCAGCCGCTGGTTCTCGGTGTCGTTGTGGCCGGACCACAGGTAGTTGTACAGCTGGATGGTGGTGGAGCCCTGCTGTTCGATGTCGCGGTAGAACGGCCCGCCGGAACTGCTCTCCCGGTTGCCGTAGACGATGTACGCGCCGACACCGGCTCCGGTGACGCCGCCGACGGTCAGTTCCCTGGCGCGGTGGTTGCCGTAGTACTTCGACCGGGTGAGTCCGTTGACCAGGAACACGTCCGTCGACTCGATCGCCGTGCCACCCCTGATGTCGGCGTCCGGGTTCATGCCGGTGATCACCGAGCGGTCGAATTCCTGGATCCAGCGCAGCTCTCCGGCGCCGAGACTGTCCACAAAGGTCGCCATGTAGATCGCCGGGTCACCGTTGCGGGCCACCAGGTAGTGCACGATGGTGCCGCTGCCGTACCAGTCGGTCGCCGTCTCGGTGACCACCACGAACTGGCCGACCTGGCTCGCCGTGACCGTCGCGCCGGCGCCCAGGCCGGACTCCACGTGCGAGAACCGGGACTGGCTCTGCAACTCCACCCCGTGGTACTTCAGCGACGTCACGTCACCGTTGGCCTGGTTGACCTTGAACACCAAGCCGGCTCCGGTGTCCACCGTGAAGAAGCCACCGGCACTGGTGACCCCGAACGTGGCCGCCGCCGCGGGCAACGCCATCGCCAGCCCACCGATGCCGACGGCGCCGAGGAACGCACGGCGACCCATTCTGGTCATGACCACTCCTACAGTGCTGGGAAGGCGGGGAAGGTACAGGTGGGCACGCTGCCGCTGCCCGCGACGGACGACACGGTCACCCCGGTGCCGGCCGGCGTGAGGTCGGTGTCGAACACGCCGATGTTCGCGTTCCGCGCCGTCGTCGCGGTGGCGTCGAGCGACACGTTCTCCAGTGTCAGGCCGAGCGGGTGCGTCGAGTCGTGACCTTCCAGGACCGACGTGCCGCTGACCGAACTCACCGACTTCACGCCGTTGACCACGATGTCGGTGTAGGACGGGATCTTCGTGCCGGTCGCGCTCGTGTAGAACGGGTCGAAGTCCAGCAGTCGCTTGACTCCGGTCAGGCACGTGTTGACATAGGTGATCTGGGTGACCGCGCCACCGCGCGACGAGTCGCTCTTGATGCGGATGCCGTTGTCGTCGCTGCTGCGGGTGCCGGAACTGTCGGTGCCCTGGACGGTGTTGTTCGTCATCAGGACGTTGGTCAGGCCGCCGTTGGTCTCGCTGCCGATGGACAGGCCGTGCGTGCCGTAGCAGTGGTTGTTGCTGACCGTGATGTTCCTCGACGGCGCGCTGGCCTTGATCGCCACGCAGTCGTCGCCGTCCTGGATGAACGAGTTGGTGATGGTCACGTCGGCGGCGCCGAACGTGTCGATGCCGTCGGTGTTCTTCGCGGTGTCCGGCGTGTCGATCCGCACGCCCCAGGCGGTGAAGCCGTCCGCGTTGCGGAATGCCACGTGGAAGAACGGCGAGTCGATCAGGTCGACGTCGTAGAGCGTGAAGTCGTTGGCGGTGGCCGTGAGCAGCGTCGGGTTGTTCTGGTGGCCGCCGTTGTTCTTCGCGTCCAGCGCGAGCTGGTACCAGCTTTCCGTGCCGCCGTGCAGGGTGATGTCACCGCGGCCGTCGATCCGGCCCTGCGAGCCGGAACCCGTTGTGGTGCCCATGATGGCGGCGTTCGCGCCGTTCACGGTGAGGAACGACGTGCAGCCGCCGTCGCCGGACTGCACGGTGCCGCAGGTGGGCTTGCCGGCGATCTGGTACTGCGCCGCGTTGCTGGACGCGAACAGCGTCACGCCGGGCGACACCAGCAGCGTCTCGCCGCCGCCGACCTTCAGCGGTCCGGCCAGGAACGCGGTGTCGCCGCCGGCCGCCGCCAGTTGGACGGCTTTGCCGGTGCCCAGGCAGGAGTTCAGCGCCGACTGGATGCGGCTGGTGTCCGGTGGTGTCGCCTCCTGCGTGCTGGAGAAGGTTCTGCTCGCCGGTGTCGGCAGCGTCGAGGTGACGGTGGCGCACACCGCCGGCACGACCGGCTGGCTGACCTGGCGCGAGTCACCGGTCGCCAGCGTGGCACCCTGCGCCGAACCGCCCAGCACGACACCGGCCGCGATCACCGCGATCACCGCCGGCAGGACCCAGACCCGCATGGCGGCCTCCCGGATGCGCGACACCAGAAACGGGTCGTGACGATACGAGAGGCCGCGCCACCGCCGTCAAGCACGAAACCGGACAACCGGTGCGTGCCTGACGGTCGGCCCGCAAGTTACACAATTGCTCAGTAGGCGAACGGGGCGAGTTGTTGGCCGAGTGGGCCGAGGGTGTAGCCGGTGCGCGTGTTCGGGTTGAGTTGGACGTAGTCGCCGATGTCCAGGGTGAACACGTTGAAGTCGTTGAACTTGGCGATCCGGTTGACCACGTCGCCGTGCTCGTTCAGGACCACGACGGTGGACAGGCTGTTGTCGTCCGGTGTGGCGCCCAGCCCGGGTGTGGTCAGCTCCGCCTCCGGCGACACGACCTCCTGCACCACGAAGTCGCCCGCCGCCGGGTCGGCCGCCGGGTGCTGGTAGGTGAAGCCGCCCGGGCTGCTCAACCTCGCCGTGCCGGCGGCCAGGTCGTACAGGCCGACGCCGTCGCCGGTGGGCATCGCCGCCGTGCCGGTGGCCGAGTCGACCGCGACCCCGGACGGCGTGCCGGTGCCGACACCCGCGCCGCTGCGCAGTTCACCGGTGGCGAGGTCGACGGTGATCAGCGTCGGCGGCGCGGAACCGTCGAAGAAGTCGGACGCGCCGAGGACCGCCGTGCCGGTCGCGGTGTCCTCGCCCAGCCCGGTCACCACGGCGAACCCGAACGACGACAGCGCAGGACCGAGATCGACCGACGGGCCGAACGTGTTCGCCCCGACGTTGGTGCCGAACACCTGGAAGCCGGCCTGGGTGTTGCCGGTGAGCAGGGCGTCGGTGGCGGTGTCCTGGTTGTCGGCCAGGCCGACCACCGGGTCGTCCGGCGGGGTCCACGTGCTGGTGTGGTGGGACGTGATCGGGCCGCGGACCGTGTAGGTGGTGGTGCCGTCCGCGTCACTGGCGTACAGCGCGGTGTCGCCGGCCAGGATGCCCGGTGCGGCCGCGTTGGCCGTGCTGAACTGGTCCCGCTTCGACTTCGCCAGCGTGCCGGTGATGGTGTTGTCGCGCTGGTCGAACGTCTGCACCGAACTGCGGGGCGTGCCGTCGGCTGCCACCTGGTTCGACGTGACCAGACCGTCGGAGCCGTGGGCGTCCACGCCGAAACCGTCCAGCACCGACCCGCCGTCCGACGGTGCGACGCCGTTCCGGCCGACCGTGCTGATCTCCGACGCCTCACCGGCCGGCGCGCCGGAGGACAGCAGCGGGATGACGCGGACGTCGTGCGTCATCGTCGGGTCGAGCACGGTCGCGGGCAGGTCGACGCTGCCGGACGTGCCGGCGAACCGTTGGGCCAGCACCGAACCGGAGTCGTGGCCGTTGGCGTCGTGGATGGTGCCGTCCGGGTTGTTGAACGTGGCGAACGAGTTGAACTGGTTCGGTCCCGGAGCGCTGATCTCCAGCAGCACACCGGTGGCGTGCGGCACCCGTCCGACGTCCCACCGGACCCGGAAGTCGCCGCCGAAGGGGATGGTCAGCGTGTGCCCGGTGGGCTGGTGGGCAGCGGACAGCAGTGGTGCCGCCGGCTGCGCGTCGGTGGGCGCGCCCCGCACCCTGGTGAACGCGAACTGGCTGAAGTTGAACTGGTCCGGCGCCGACTGGACGGCGACGCCATAGATGCCGCCACCGGCCAGGGCGGCCACCGGCACGCGCACGGTGCCCGTGGTGCCCCGCAGCGGCATCGAGTAGATCGGCAGGTAGAAGTGCTGGAACGGGTCCATCCGGCCGGGCGCGGACACCACCAGCGTCGGGTCGGTGAACGCGGTCTGTCCGGTCAGGTCGTAGTGCACCGGGAACGAGTCGCCGGTGACGACGGCCGGAACCAGTGGCGCCAGCGGTGTCGGCGTACCCGACTGCGGGCCGAACGTCAGCGGCACGGTCGCGCTGGCCAGCACGTGGCCGCCGGTGTTCGCCGAATAGTCCAGGGTGACCGAGGTCGGTCCGGTGGCGGACGGCTGGCGACCGGCCGCCGCGATGATCGCGTCGGGTCGCAGCCGGGCCGACGGTCCGGTGGCCAGCGTTCGGTCGCCGTCCGGGCCGCGTGCGGCCAGCCGGTAGGTGACGTGCGAGGCGGGCAGGCCGGTCCAGTCGGGGGCGATGGTCAGCCAGTCGTTCTGCGCCGACCCGCGCAGCGGGATGTTCGCCGGGTCGGTCTGGGTCGAGAAGAACGCGCCGAAGCCGGCGACGTTGTGGCGCTGCGCGACCGCGACCCTGGCCACGCCCGGCGGTGCCGCGACACCGGCCTTGGCCAGCAGCCCGGTCACGGCCGCGCCGACGTCCACCTGCGGTCCGACGTTGAGCGGGCGGTCGGCCTGCGGCACGTCCGGCACCGGGCGGGCGGTTCGTGCCAGGTAGGACCGCAG
>DATEPR010000130.1:0-2275 GCA_035273045.1 Pseudonocardiaceae bacterium
TGACCGGCGTCGACACCGGCAAGGGCCGGCTGGCCGATCCGGCCGAGATCGTGGACCTGGCCCGGCTGCTGCTGGCCGCCCCGGACGCGCTGCCCCGCGACCTGGCCGGCGTGAAGGTCGTGGTGTCCGCCGGTGGCACCCACGAGCCGCTGGACCCGGTGCGCTACCTGGGCAACCGCTCGTCCGGCAAGCAGGGCTACGCGCTGGCCAGGGTGGCCGCGGCGCGTGGTGCCGAGGTCACCCTCGTCGCCGCCCACACGCAGGCACTGCCCGAGCCCGCCGGTGTCGACCTGGTGCACGTGAGCACCGCGGCCGAACTGCGGGACGCCATGCACAAGGCCGCCGAGCACGCGGACGTCGTGGTGATGGCGGCCGCCGTGGCCGACTTCCGGCCCACCGACCGGGCCGAGCACAAGATCAAGAAGACCGACCACGACCCGGCCCCGGTCACGCTCACCCGCAACCCGGACATCCTGGTCGAACTGGTCGGCGCCCGCAGGCCCGGCCAGGTGATCGTGGGCTTCGCCGCGGAGACCGGCGACGAGACCGGTGACGTGCTGTCGCACGCCAGGGCGAAGCTGCGGCGCAAGGGTGTCGACCTGCTGGTGGTCAACGCCGTCGGCGAGGGCACCGCGTTCGAGGTGGAGGACAACGCGGGCTGGCTGCTGGCCGCGCACCCGGGCGGCGAGCCGGCCGAGACCCCGTTGCCACTGGGCGCGAAGAGCAGGCTGGCGGCCAGAGTGTGGGACGGCGTCCGTAGTCTGCTCACTCCGTGAGAACATCCCGCGCAGGCGGGATGGCGGGTACCCCAACGTGAGGGGCCAGTAACCTTAGCCCCGCAAACCTGACGGCAGCCGACGGAGCTGCCGATTCATGTTGGGAGTGTTCGGGTGTCGGAATCCAGTCGCAGGTTGTTCACCTCCGAGTCGGTGACGGAAGGCCATCCAGACAAGATCTGTGACGCCATCAGCGACTCGATCCTCGATTCGTTGCTGGCCAAGGACCCGCGCAGCCGGGTCGCCGTGGAAACCCTGATCACCACCGGCCAGGTGCATGTGGCGGGTGAGGTGACCACCGAGACCTACGCCGACATCCCGCAGATCGTCCGGGAACGCATCCTGGAGATCGGCTACGACTCGTCCGCGAAGGGCTTCGACGGGCACTCCTGCGGCGTGAACGTGGCGCTGGGCTCGCAGTCGCCGGACATCGCGCAGGGCGTGGACACCGCCTACGAGTCGCGGGTCGAGTTCGCCGAGGACGAGATCGCCCGCCAGGGCGCGGGCGACCAGGGCCTGATGTTCGGCTACGCCTGCTCGGACACCCCGGAGCTGATGCCGCTGCCGATCGCGCTGGCGCACCGACTGGCCCGCAGGCTCACCCAGGTCCGCAAGGACGGCGTGCTGCCCTACCTGCGGCCGGACGGCAAGACGCAGGTCACCATCGAGTACGCGGGCGACCAGCCGGTGCGCCTGGACACCGTGGTGGTGTCCAGCCAGCACGCCGACGGCATCGACCTGGACCGCATGCTGGGTGTGGACGTGCGCGAGCAGGTCGTGGCGCCCGAACTGAGCCAGCTCGACCTGGACAGCAAGGACCTGAAGCTGCTGGTCAACCCGACCGGCCGGTTCGTCATCGGCGGCCCGATGGGCGACGCCGGCCTGACCGGCCGCAAGATCATCGTGGACACCTACGGCGGCATGGCCCGGCACGGCGGCGGCGCGTTCTCCGGCAAGGACCCGTCGAAGGTGGACCGCTCGGCCGCCTACGCGATGCGCTGGGTGGCCAAGAACGTGGTGGCCGCGGGCCTGGCCGGCCGGATCGAGGTGCAGGTCGCGTACGCGATCGGCAAGGCGGCGCCGGTGGGCCTGTTCGTCGAGACGTTCGGCACCGAGACGGTCGACCCGACCAAGATCCAGGCCGCCATCAACGAGGTGTTCGACCTGCGGCCGGCCGCGATCATCCGGGACCTGGAACTGCTGCGGCCGATCTACGTCGCCACGTCGGCCTACGGCCACTTCGGCCGCACCGACGTCGACCTGCCGTGGGAGCACACCGACCGCGCCGACGCGCTGCGCACGGCAGCGGGGGCGTGACCGGCACCCCCGTCGTACCGGACCAGCGCGGGCGGGCAGCACACGACAGCCAGCGTGTGCTGCCCGCCGGCGTGTCCGGGCCGTTGTACGCGAGATTGTGCGCCGAGCTGGGCTCCGGTGCCGTGCTCGACGTCGGCGCGGGCTCCGGCGTGGTGTCGCGGGGCCTGGCCGGCGCGGGCTGT
>DATEPR010000131.1:0-2078 GCA_035273045.1 Pseudonocardiaceae bacterium
GGCGTGGCCAGCGTGGCGGCGGCCGTGTCCCGGACCAGGGCCAGTGCCAGCGCCTCGTGGGCCGCACGGTCGCCGACGCCGCCGTCGGCGGCACCGAGCAGCCGGCTCTTGGCCCTGCCCAGCGGTTTGACCGTGATCACCACGTCGATGGATACCCGCACCCCGCCCATCCTGCCCGAACCGGCCGGGTGCCCGCCGGGCGGCGAGGCTGGACCTGGTCCGACCGGACGTGGAGACTCACGGCACGATGTGTGCACCAACGCCGAGAGGAGTGCTCGTGGCCCGGGAGAGGGGCGGGTTCTGGATCTGGTTCACCGCGGCGTTCTTCTATCCGCTGTGCCGGCTGCTGGCCCGCAGGGACAACCGGAACACCGAGCGCGTCCCGAAGCAGGGTGCCGCGCTGCTGGTGATGAACCACATCTCCCACATCGACCCGGTGTACGACGCGGTGTTCGTCCACCGCCTGCGCCGGACGCCGCACTTCCTGGCCAAGGAGTCGCTGTTCCGGCCGTTCCTGGTGCGCCAGGTCATGCGCGGCACCGGCCAGATCCCGGTGTACCGGGGCACCACCGACGCGAAGGACAGCCTGCGCGACGCGGACGCCGCACTGGCCCAGGGGAAGATCGTCATCATCTACCCGGAGGGCACCATCACCAAGGAGCCGGACGGCTGGCCGATGTACGCCCGCACCGGCGTGGCCCGGCTGGCGCTGACCAACGACGTGCCGGTGATCCCGGTGGCCAGATGGGGCACCAGGGCGATCCTGGACGGCTACCACCGGAGGTTCCGCCCGTTCCCGAGGCACGACGTCGTGACGGTGGTGGGCGAGCCGGTGGACCTGACCGCCTACCGGGAGAAGTACCGGGAGCAGCCGACCCTGCCGGTGTTGCGTGAGGTCACCGACCTGTTGATGGCCGAGGTGACCGGCATGGTGGCGGCGATCCGCGGCGAGACCCCGCCGGCCGAGGTGTTCCGCCCACCAGCCAAGGGCGCCGGGTCGTGACCGCGCAGCGCATCGCCGTGCTGGGCGCCGGTTCCTGGGGCACCACGTTCGCCAAGGTGCTCGCCGACGCCGGTCGCCGGGTCACGCTGTGGGCGCGCCGGCCGGAACTGGCCGAGGCCATCAACGAGCGGCGGGTGAACGACGACCGCCTGCCCGGCATCCGGCTGCCGGACAACCTGGTGGCCACGGCCGATCCGGAGACGGCACTGGCCGGCGCCGAGGTGGTCGTGCTGGGCGTGCCGAGCCAGACGTTGCGGGTCAACCTCACCGAGTGGCAGCCGATCCTGCCGGTCGGCGCCCAACTGGTCAGCCTGGCCAAGGGCGTCGAGTTGGGCACCGGCAAGCGGATGAGCGAGGTGATCCGCGAGGTGGCCGGCGTGCCGGAGAGCCAGGTGGCGGTGGTGACCGGGCCGAACCTGTCCCGGGAGGTCGCCGAGGAGCAGCCGACGGCCGCGGTGATCGCGTGCGTCGACCACGACCGGGCGGTGGCACTCCAGCGGGCCAGTTTCACCGGCTACTTCCGGCCCTACACCAACCCGGACGTGATCGGCTGCGAACTGGGCGGCGCGTGCAAGAACGTGATCGCCCTGGCCTGCGGCATCGCCACCGGCCTCGGCTACGGCAGCAACACCCTGGCCGCGCTGATCACCAGGGGGCTGGCCGAGACCAGCAGGCTCGGCGAGGCCTACGGTGCCGATCCGGTGACCTTCGCCGGGCTGGCCGGGCTGGGCGACCTGGTGGCGACATGCTCGTCCCCGTTGTCCCGCAACCGGACCTTCGGCACCCGGTTGGGTGCCGGCGACTCGGTGGAACAGGCGCAGGCGGCCACCCACGGCCAGGTCGCCGAGGGCGTGAACTCGTGCTGGTCGATTTCCGAACTGGCCGCGGCGGCCGGCGTGGAGATGCCGATCACCGCCGTGGTGCACAAGGTCTGCCACGCCGGCGCCGACCCGAAGGCGATGGTCGGCGAACTGCTGGGCAGGGAACGGAAGGCCGAACGGTGGTGACCGGCGCCGGCTGGGGCGACGGCACCCGGTGCGGGCGCGCCGGCCTGCCCGCGCCGGCCGCCGGTGAG
>DATEPR010000132.1:0-3090 GCA_035273045.1 Pseudonocardiaceae bacterium
AGTTGGTGTGGGCGCAGGCGGCGCCGGGGAACGCCGCCTCGGTGCGGGCGGCGCTGGCCGCCGGGTTCCGGCCGGTCGGCGCCGAGGTGCTGCTGCGGCCGCCGTCGCCATGGTCCGACCAGGTGACACTCGGTTCGTTCGGCTGGTTCGCCGACCCGTCCCGCCCGAACCTCACCGCGGTCCAGGACACGGTCGACGATCATCTGGCCGGCAGCCTGGACGAGGTGGCCAGGGGCGACGCCGCTGATCCGGCCCCTGCCACAGAATTGAAGACTGTGGATGACGATCTGGCCACGAATGACGACACAGTCGGGCCACTCTCTGTATTGGGCGACCCGGCAAGCAAGCATGAATCGGTCGATTAGCTACCCGAATGAGTGTCCGCCCCAAGAGGTCCGGCCAGCAATCCACCAGGACGTATCTTGACCGTACGTGAGTACGGTGTAACGCTCCCAGGGCCAAATTCACTCGCCCGGGGGTCGTCGCCGGGCGTGATTCCAGGAGGGTTCGTGCTTGCACTCTCTCGTCGCCGGGTCACGGCGGCGTTCTCCGGAATCGCCATAGCAGCGGCTACGGCGATGACCGGTGTGGCTGCGACCACAGCCGTCGCCACAAGCGGCGTGATGACACCTGCGATCGGTGTCCATCCGGACTACCAGGTCGTCGGGCGGGTCGACTCCAACCCGAACCCGCCCTTCAGTTGCCAGACCACGGTTCCGGCCGGGTGCTACGGGCCCGACCAGATCCGGGCCGCCTATGGCGTGGACCAGCTGGGCAACCACGGCCTGGACGGCCGCGGCCAGACCATCGTGATCATCGACGCCTTCCAGAGCCCGACGATCACCCAGGACCTGGCCTCGTTCGACACGCTGTTCGGCCTGCCGGCGCCGCAGCTCAACATCATCGCCCCGGACGGCCTGACGCCGTTCGACCAGGCCGATCCCAACCAGACCGGCTGGGCCGGCGAGATCACCCTCGACGTGGAGTGGGCACACGCCATCGCGCCCGGCGCCACGATCGACCTGGTGCTCGCCAAGAGCAACAACGACGCCGACATCCTGTCCGCGCAGAAGTTCGTCATCAACCGCAACCTCGGCGACACCCTGTCGCAGAGCTTCGGTGAGGCCGAACAGTGCGAGGACACGGCCATCTTCAACGAAACGCACAAGCTGTTCCAGAAGGCCGCCGGCGAGCGGATGACCGTGTTCGCCTCCTCGGGCGACCAGGGCGCCGCTCAGCCGACGTGTGACGGCACCTCGTTCATGAAGGCCGTCAGCACGCCTGCGTCCGACCCGAACGTCACCGGTGTCGGCGGCACGATCCTCGACGCGGACGGCACCACCGGTGCCTACCACAACGAGGTCGTCTGGAACGAGCCTGACTTCCAGGCCGCCGGTGGCGGTGGGTTCAGCGTCGCGTTCCCGACGCCGGGCTTCCAGCGCGGTCTGCACCTGGCCACCCGTGGTGTGCCGGACATCTCCTACAACGCGGCCATCATCGGTGGCGTCCTCGCGGTGTGGAGCACGTCCGGCCAGGGTGCCAACCTGGTCTTCCGGTTCGGTGGCACCAGCGCCGGTTCCCCGCAGTGGGCCGGTCTGACCGCACTGACCGACCAGTTGGCGCACAAGCGGGTCGGTGACATCAACCCGTCGCTGTACGCGTTGGCGAGCAACCGGGTTGTGTCGAACGCGCTGTTCCACGACATCACCATGGGTGACAACACCTTCCACGGTGACGTGACGGTGCAGGGCTTCTCGGCGGCGCAGGGCTGGGACCCGGCTTCGGGTATCGGCACGCCGAAGGCCAACCTGCTGGTTCCGGCACTGGCCGCCACCGCCCGCGGTGGTCCCGGCCGAGGCTGATCCGGCGGAACTGATCGGACAGGTGGCGAGTCAGCTCGGCTGGCTCGCCACCTGCCGTTCCAGGTAGTGGAACGTCGGCCGCGGGTGCATCAGGAAGTCGTGGTGCGAGATGTCCCAGGCGTAGGCGCCCGCCATGCCGAACACCACCCGGTCGCCGGCCATCAGCCGGGCCACCGGCACCCGGCTGGCCAGCACGTCCTTCGGCGTGCACAGCTGCCCGGCCACGGTGACCGGCGCACCGGTCACGCCCGGCCGGGGCCACGGCCGGTCCCACCGCGTGGCGAGCACGCCGAACGGCTGGTCATGACCCTTCGCCACCGGTGTGCGCAGGTGGTGGGTACCGCCGCTGACCAGCGCGAACGTCTCGCCGTGGCTGCGCCGGACGTCCACGACGGACGCGGCGTACCAGCCGTGATGGGCGGTCACCGCGCGGCCCGGCTCGACGCGCAGCCGCACACCGGTGCGTTCGGCGATCTGCCGCAGCCCGGCACCCAGCGCCGGCCAGTCGTAGCGGGCGGCCGGATCGGTGTAGTCGACCGCCATGCCGCCGCCGACGTTGACCTCGGCCGCGCCGTGCCGTACCGCCCAGTCGGCGACCGCCGAGGCCAGCCGGACCTGGTCGGCGGCGCCCAGGCCGCTGGCCAGATGGGCGTGGATGCCGTGCCAGGTCAGCGCGGGCGCGTCGCGCAGCACGGCGAGGCATTCGTCGAGCTCACCGGGGTCGATGCCGAACTGGCTGGGCCGGCCGCCCATGGTCAGCACGGCGGCACCGGTGGGCAGGGCCAGGTTGACCCGCAGCAGCACCTCTGCCGGCCGGCCGAATGCCGCCAGGCGGCGCAGTTCGTGCACGCTCTCCACGTGGATCCGGTGGACGCCGGCACCCACGGCGGCGGCCAGTTCGGTGTCGGTCTTGGCCGGGCCGCCGAACGCGACCGGCACGTCCGGCACCACGGACCGGACGTGCGCGAGTTCGCCCCCGGACGCCACCTCGAACCCGTCCACCAGGCCGGCCAGGGTGCGCAGGATCGGCGCGGCCGGGTTCGCCTTCACCGCGTAGTACCACTCCACGTCCCGCAGCGCCGCGCGGATGGCGGTGGCGTGCTCGCGCAGGCCGGCCAGGTCGTAGACGTAGGCGGGGAGCTGGTCGTCGGGCAGCCCGGCGACATGGCCGGCGACGGCGGGCGGGATCACGGCGCGGCCAGCGGCAGCCGGATCGGCACGTAGCCCG
>DATEPR010000133.1:0-3738 GCA_035273045.1 Pseudonocardiaceae bacterium
TTGACGTTCAGGCAGACGTCGGTGCGGCCCTCCTTGCAATTGCGGCACCGGCCACACGCGATGTTGAACGGCACCGACACCAGGTCGCCCTCTTTGATGTACTCGACATCGCGCCCGACCTCGACCACCTCGCCGGTGATCTCGTGACCCAACACCAAGCCGGCCGGCGCCGTCGTCCTGCCTCGCACCATGTGCTGGTCGGACCCGCAGATGTTCGTGGCCACACACTTGATGATCACACCGTGGTCACACTTGCGACCCACGTTCGCCGGGTTCACGCCGGGCCCATCCTGCAGCACCAGCGTCGGGTAGTCCAGTGTCTGCACCTCGACGTGGCGCGGTTCGATGTAGGCCACGCCCTTGTTGCCTGCCATGACTGCCGCCCTTTCCTGTCCTTTCCGCCGGTCACCCCCTTCGGGCGTAGCACGAATCGGCAGGGCTCGCATGTCGATGAAGCACTGACCGGCGGTGCCCACACGGGTCACCGCCGGTCAACGTCAACACTCAGTGACCGCTCTGAGCCAATTGCATCAGCGAGGCGAAGTCACCTGGGGAGATGCTGCCGTACAGATCCAACGCCAGCTGAGTGAACGTACGGCCCGGGCTGACGTACCACTGGCCGTCGACCTGCGTCGCGACGATGCCCACGCCATTGTTCATCACGCCGGTCACCATGTCCTGCAACAATTTCACCAACTGCGGCGGCAGAAATTCCGTCGTGTCACCGCTTTCCAGCTGCTTGGTCAGGTCCGACGCGCACAACCGTTCGTGCTCACCCGGCCCCTCGCCGTTCAGCGTGTAGCACCCGCCGGACTGCCGGACCGTGATGCGGTCGCCCTGGCCAGTCAGCGTCATGCTGCGCAGCATCGCGTCCGTGCCACCCGCCACGTCACGGTCGGCGAACGTGGCCGACGCGAGGTGCAGGCCGCTCGGCTCGCCGCCGCGCGCCGCGTCCACCAGGACCTGGCCCGCGTCGTGCAACGCGGCCATCTCGTCCGGCGCGGTCCGCTCGATCACGCCACGCACGTCGGCGTTCAACGCCGCCTGGACGAACTGGCGCACCGCGTCGTCCGCGGAACCGGCGCCCACCGCGGGGATCGCCGTGCGCGGCCAGCTCTGGTGCGCGGCCCGCAGACCGGCGTCCGCGATCGAGTAGAACAGGCTCGGGTACCACTTGCCGTCCACCTGGAGCGTGGCGATCCGGACCGGGTGGCCCAACTCGCGCACCGCGTCGCCGATGTTCACCGTCTGCGGCTTGGTCTTCGGCAGGCCGTTCGGGAACGCCTGGTGCAGGAACGTGTCCGTGTAGTAGTTCGACGTCACGTTCGTGCCGAGCGTGATCGTGCCCGCCACCAGGTTCGTGATCGCGAGGTGCGAATTGATCTGCTCCGGACCGGCGAACCTGATGCCGCTCGTCTTCAGCGTGATCGCGCCGCTCGCCGTCTTGATGTCGTTGGACTTGATGATCCGCAACCGCTGCAACTGGTCGGCGGTGCCCTGCTCGGCGTCGCGGAACAACGCGGACTCGGCCGGCGGCAGATCGTCGACGACACCGAGCACGTCGTCGTTGCTCACGTCCGCGATCAGCTTCGTCGCGGCCGCCTGCGGGGACGCGGCGCCCGTGGACGACGCGCGGCCGAACGCGAACCACGTGCCCACGCCACCGGCGGCGAGCACCACCACGGCCACGACCACCCCGACGACCAGCCCGGTCCGTTTCCGCTTGGGCTGCGGCAGCTGCGGGCCGTACGGGCCCTGGCCGATCGGGTACTGCATGGTCGGGTACGGCGGCTGACCCGGCGGCGGACCGTAAGGCTGTCCGGGATAGGGCTGGGCTGGTTGGCCGCCGTACGGCTGTTGATACTGGGGCGGCGGGAACTGCGGTTGGCCGGGCGGTTGCTGCGGCCACCCGCCCGCCGGCTGGGACTGGTCGGGCCAGCCGCCGGTCGACGGGTACTGGTTCGGCCAGCCCTGCGGATTCTGGTCCGGTCCGCCCTGGCCTGGGTACGTCATGTGGGTCCTCCCCTTGTCCCGGCCTGCCCGCCGCGCGGACCGGCCAACACTGCTATCGCACCGACCAGCACCGCCGTTGCGCCGGCCAAGGTCACCGCGGGCCCGGCGGACGCCGCCCCGATCAGCGCGCCGGGGTCGTCGCCCTGCGCCACGACGAGGCCGGCGGCCACGCCCACCGCCAGCGCCACGACGACGCCCAGCCCGGCGGACACCCTGCGCAGCCGCAGGGCATACAGCGCCACGCACACCACGCACGCCGGGATCACCATCAGCCATGCGTTCAGCAGCACGCCGAATCCGGTGCCCTCGACGAGCGTGCGCAGCGCGCCGACGGACTGGTAGCTGTCCCGCAGCACGTCACCGGACCGCAGCCACGGCAGGAACGTGCCGAGCACGAGGATCGCCAGGCCCGCGACGGCCACACCCGCCCCCAGCCGGGCGACCCCCAAGCGCATTCGCACATGATGCCGCGCCACCCCGACGGCCGTGGCGGAATCGCCGGTTCGCCACCAAGTTGTCACCCTCCAGGCCCGCTGACCTGCCGATCGGGTGACCAGCCGATCACGATGCGTCGGATCCGGTCCGGGTTGGACGATCGGCGGTCAGGACTTCACGGGCCGGTAGGTGAGGACCGCGATGCCGGTGCTGTGCGTATCCACACCCGTCAGGGTGAACTTCTGCTGCGCCATGTCGCGGTAGATCAGCTCGTCCGGCTTCGCCTTGCCGGACAGCACCGGGTGCAGCCAGATCACCAGTTCGTCCAGCAGGTCGTTCGCCAGCAGCAGCCGGGTCACCGGGCCGAAGCCGTACTGCAGGATGTTCCCACCGTCCTGCTCCTTCAGCGCACGGATCCGGCTCACCACGTCACCGCTGAGCACCTCGCTGTTCCAGGTCGGGTCGGTCAGCGTGGTGGACAGCACGTACTTGGGCAGTTCGTTCATCCGGTCCGCGAACTCGTCGGAGCCCGCCCGCTCCAGCCACGCCGGGGCCATGCCGTCGTAGGTCTTGCGGCCCATGATCAGCGAGTCGGCCGCCCACAGCAGATCGTGCGCGGTGCGGATGGCTTCCTCGCCGAAGAACTCGAAGTGCCAGTCGGCCATGTTGGTGATGTCGCCGTCGAGGGTCATGTAGGTGGCGTTCACGATCTTGCGCATCGCTGTCATCTCCTTGTGGTGTCGTGTCCGTGACAGCGCCTACGGTGCCGGGAGGCGTTTACGGTCTGTTGACGGTTTCCTTCCGGCTGGGGTGGACGATCATGCGGTTCGGGGTGCTCGGCCCGACCACGGTCTGGACCGACGACGGCGCCGTGGTCCCGGTCAGCGGCGTCAAGGTGCGCGCGCTGCTCACCCACCTGGCCCTGCACGTCGGCACGCCGGTGACCGCCGACCGGCTGATCGAGGACCTGTGGGACGAGCCGACCCGGCGCAACCCGGCCGGTGCGCTGTCGGCGAAGGTCTCCCAGTTGCGCCGTGCCCTGGAGGATGCCGAACCGGGCGGCCGGACGCTCGTCGTGTCACCACCGCCGGGGTACCGGCTGGACGTCGACCCGGGCGCGGTCGACGCCGTCGAGTTCGAACGGCTGGTCGCCGACGCGCAGGCCGGTTCCGATGCACGCCGTTCGGTCCGGACGCTGGAGCGGGCGCTGGCGCTGTGGCGGGGACCGGTGTGTGCCGAGTTCGCCGACGCCGAGTTCACCCGTCCGACGGTCACCCGGCTGGACGACCT
>DATEPR010000134.1:0-3710 GCA_035273045.1 Pseudonocardiaceae bacterium
AGCTGGACATCTCCGCGGACCCGGCGCTGCCGCTGTAGGTTCCGGTGATGGCCGACCGACCCTGGATGAAGCTCAGCGCGACCGTGCTCGACTCGGCGGACGCCAACGCACTGGCCGACTTCTACCACCGGCTGCTGGGCTGGCCCTACGGCGCCGCTGAGCCGGGCTGGGTGACGTTGCGGCCGGCGGACGGCAGCGCGGGCCTGTCGTTCGCGGGCGAGCCGGACACCTACGTGCGGCCGACGTGGCCCAGCGATCCCGCGAAGCAGCGGCAGCAGATGATGGCGCACCTGGACATCGAGGTCGGCGACCTGGCCGCCGGCGTGGCCTACGCGCTGCAGTGCGGCGCGACGCTCGCCGAGTTCCAGCCGCAGCAGGACGTCCGGGTGCTGCTCGACCCGGCGGGCCACCCGTTCTGCCTGTGGGTGCGCCCGCCGGGCGACTGAGCCGTCACGCGATCCGGTAGTCGGTGTCCGGCACGTCGGTGATGAACATGTGGCCGGGCTGGTGGGTGATCGCGAACGGTGGCCGGGACGCCATCACGGCGGCCTGCGGGGTCACGCCGCACGCCCAGAACATCGGCACGTCACCGGTGTCCGCGCGCACGGGGTCGCCGAACCGCGGGTGGTCGAGGTCGGTGACGCCCAGTGCCGCCGGGTCGCCGACGTGCACCGGCGCGCCGTGCACCGCGGGCATCCGGGCGGTCAGCCGGATCGCGGTGTCCACCAGTTCGGCGGGCATCGGCCGCATCGACACCACCAGCGGACCGTGCAACCGGCCTGCCGGCCTGCACGGCCGGTCGGTCACGTACATCGGCACGTTCACGCCCTGCTCGACGTGCCGCAGCGGCAGCCACGCCGAGGACAGCGCCGTCTCGAACGTGAAGCTGCAGCCCAGCAGGAACGTGACCAGCTCGGCCGACCACAGCCCGCACACCTCGGCCGGTTCGTCGGCCAGTTCGCCGTGCCGCCAGACGCGGTAGCCGGGCAGGTCGGTGCGCAGGTCGGCGTCGGCGGCCAGGACCGTCGTGGTGGCACCGGGATCGGTGACGTCCAGCACCGGGCACGGCTTCGGGTTGCGTTCGCAGAACAGCAGCACGTCGTAGGCCCAGTCCACCGGCACCGAGATGAGGTTGGCCTGCGCGTAGCCCAGTGACCAGCCTGCGGTGGGCTTGCGCAGCCCGTCGCGGAACGCCTGCCTGGCCTGCGCCGGGCTGACCAGCGCCGGATCCGGAACGGTCGTCATGGTTGTCATCGTGCGCCCCCTCACGCCAGTTCGCGGCCCGCGGTCTCGGGCAACCCGAACAAGGCCACCACGGCCACTCCGTAGCCCAGCGCGCCGAAGCCCATCGCGGCGCCGATGCCCCAGCTGGTGGCCAGGAACCCCACGATGGTGGGGAAGAACGCGCCGACGGCGCGGCCGAAGTTGTACGTGAAGCCCTGGCCGGTGCCGCGCAGCGCGGTCGGGTACAGCTCGGCGAGGAACGCGCCGAACCCGCTGAAGATCGCCGACGACGAGAAGCCGAGCGGGAAGCCGAGCAGCAGGACGGTGGTACCGGCGCCGTCCGGGATGCGGGTGTAGCCGATGATCAGCGCGGCGGACAGGATCGCGAACAGCGCGAACGTGCGGCGCCTGCCGAGCAGGTCGGTGAGGTAGCCGCCGGTCACGTAGCCGACGAACGCGCCGGAGATGACGAACGCGAGGTAGCCGCCGGTGCCGACGGCGGACAGGTGGCGGGCCGTCTTGAGGTAGGTGGGCAGCCAGGTGGCCAGCGTGTAGTAGCCGCCCTGGACGCCGGTGGCCAGCAGCGCGGCGAAGAACGTGGTGCGGCCCAGGCCGCCGCGCATGATCGCCGGGAGCGAGCCGGGCCTGAGCGTGTGGGCCGGCGTGGTCCGGGCGGTGGGTGCGTCGGTGACGCGGCGGCGCAGGTACAGCACCAGCAGGCCGGGCAGCGCGCCGGTGACGAACAGGATCCGCCAGGCGATCTCGTCCGGTGCTAGCGAGAACACCAGGGTGGCGACGAGGACGGCCAGCGCCCAGCCGACGGCCCACGAGCTCTGGACGAAGCCGAGGGTGCGGCCGCGGTAGCGGGGCAGCGCGTACTCGGCGACCAGCACGGCGCCGATCGCCCACTCGCCGCCGAACCCGAGGCCCTGCAGGCCGCGCAGCACGAGCAGCACCGGGTAGGTGGGTGCGAAGCCGCACAGCACGGTGAACACCGCGTAGGCGCCGACGGTGATCATCAGCGTGCGGACCCGCCCGATCCGGTCCGCGAGCATGCCGGCCAGCACGCCGCCGACGGCCGACACGACGAGCGTGACCGTGGACAGCAGGCCGGCGGCGCCGGAGGACAGGTGGAAGTAGGCGGCGATGGCCGCCAGGCCGAGCGGCAGCACCTGGAAGTCGTAGGAGTCCAGGCCGAAGCCGCCGAAGGCGCCCGCGAACGCGCGGCGCCCCCGCGGGCCGAGGGTGCGCAGCCAGGCACCGGATCCGGTCGGCTGGTCGATCGAGGTCGTACTCATGGACACCTCGCTGATCGAACGGGGAGTGGCGGCGGATGTGATGTCCACCACGTGGTGACTCCCGCAACGGTAGAGGATTGTTCAACAATCCTGCAATACTCAAGTTGGTTAATTCCCGTGTCAGGTGGTTGACTAAGCCACGTGTCCACCCAAACGGTCCAGGACCGGTCGCCGCTCGACCGGCCGAGCATCGCCGAGCGGGTCGCCGACGTCCTGCGGGTCCGGATCACCGAGGGCTACTACCGCCCGGGTTCCCGGCTGTCCGAAGAGGCAATCGGCGGCGAGCTGCAGATCTCCCGCAACACGCTGCGCGAGGCGTTCCGGCTGCTCACCCACGAGCGGCTGCTGCTGCACGAGCCCTACCGGGGCGTGTCGGTGCGGGTGCTCACCGCCGACGACGTGTCCGACCTCTACCGGGTCCGCAAGGTCGTCGAGTGCGGCATCGTGGCCGACCCGCCCGACCTGACCGGGCTGCACCGCGTCGAGCTGGCCGTCCGGGAGGGCGAGCGCGCGTTCGACGACGCCGACTGGCAGGCCCTGGGCACCGCCAACATCCACTTCCACCAGGCGCTCGTCGCGCTCGCCGGCAGCGCCCGGCTGGACGACCTGATGCGCGGCATCCTCGCCGAGCTGCGCCTGGTGTTCCACGTGATGGCCGACCCGCGCCGCTTCCACGAGCCCTACCTGACCCGCAACCGGGAGATCGCGGGCCTGCTGGTCCAGGCCGAGTTCGCCGCCGCGACCACCGCGCTGCGCCGCTACCTCGACGACGCGGAACAGCAGCTCGTGCAGGCCTACTCGGCCGGCTGACCCAGCGGCTTGGCCATGGTGATCGCGGTGGCCCGGTAGCCCATCGCCTCGTACAGGCCGCGGGCCACGGTGTTGGAGCCGAACACGTTCAGGCCCAGCTCGGTGGCGCCGTGCGCGAGCGCGTCCCGCTCCGCCAGCTCCATCGCGCCGCGCCCGTAACCCTTGCCGCGCAACGACTCGTCGACCTCGACGTAGTAGACCCACTCGCGGTCCGGCCGCCGGTCGGGCATCGGGCCAAGCCACAGCGTGCCGACCCGGCGCTCGCCGTCCACCACGTGGTAGTGCCGGTGCCCGGCGGCCGGCCGCCCGTCCGGGAAGTAGATCTCCCACTCGCGCCGCGCGTGCGCCGTGGCCTGCTCCGGCGTCTCGCCGAAGTCG
>DATEPR010000135.1:0-6075 GCA_035273045.1 Pseudonocardiaceae bacterium
GTGAGGTGGCCCGATTGGGTCGGCGTGTCGCCTGGGGTAGAGCAGCGAAGCTCCGGTAGTTGGAGGAGTCCGACCAAAGACTTCGTGCTACCACGGGAGCTCCGCTGCGTGCTCAGTCTGCCATGGCGTGTGCCGATGAGCCTGCCGCCTGGCCGTTGTCCTGTCCTGCTGTTGTTGCTCCTCTGGCGGAGTGTGATCCGTCCCAGGCCGAGCCGGTCGCGCGTGACCTTGTAGATTACTTCGCGGAGATCGCTGATCCTCGACAGAGCCGGTGGGTGCTCCATCCGGTGGCCGCGGTGCTGGCGTTGTGTGCCGCGGCAGTGGTGGCCGGGATGCGTTCGTTCACGGCGATCGCCGGCTGGGTATCAGCCGTACAGCGCGCGAGTCGGATACGAGTCCGGTCCCAACACCGTCGCCTCGCCGCGCACCCATTCCGGATAGCCGCGTCCGGGCAGTTCCCGTGCCCACTCCTACAGGCTCGGTCCCGGCACCACCGGGCCGGCGCACACCACGCTGTCGTCGGTGAACAGCGTGACCTGGCCGGCCACGGTGTTCATCAACAGGTGGCGGGACTGGTCGGTGCGCCAGACGCTGCCGGCGCCTGGTGGGAACGGATCGACGACGTGCACGACGACCGCCGTGTCCGCGTGGACCGTTCCCACGTCGAATCTGTTGGCGCAGATGCGCTCCACCACCGATGTGCCCCGCCGACCGGCGCCCACGACGCAGATGGCGAGTTCCGTTGACGACACGCCCGTCCCCCCAGGTTGTTGCCGTTGTCCGAAACGCCCTGTCAGTCGAAGAGCACGACGCTGCGCAGCACGTCGCCCCGGCGCAGGCTGTCGAACGCCTGCTCGATGTCGGACAGCCCGATCCGCTCGCTGACCAGTTGTTCCAACGGCAGCATGCCCCGCAGGTGCAGGTCGACCAGTGCGGGAAAGTCCCTGCCCGGCAGGCAGTCGCCGTACCAGCTGGTGCGGTAGATGCCGCCGTCCAGGAACGCGTCGAGCAACGGCAGTTCCAGTCGCATGCTGGAGTCGGGCCGGCCGACCAGCACGAAGACGCCGCCGACGCGCCGGGCGTAGAACGCCTGCCGCCAGGTTTCCGGACAGCCGACGGTGTCGATCACCACGTCGGCGCCCAGGTCGTCGGTCAGCTCACGGATCGCGCCGGACACGTCGGTCACCTGGCTGGCGTCGATCACGTCGGTGGCACCGAACCGCCGGGCGCCCGCCAGTTTGCGCTCGTCGATGTCGACGGCGACGATCCGCGTGGCGCCGGCGAGCCGTGCGCCGAGCACGGCTGCGCTGCCCACGCCGCCGACGCCGATGACCGCCACCCAGTCGCCGGCCGCGACCTGAGCGGAGTTCGTGGCGGCGCCGATGCCGGCCATGGCGCCGCAACCAAGCAGAGCGGCCACGGCGGGATCCACCGCCGGATCAACGATGGTGCACTGTCCACTGTGTACCATGGTGCGCTCGGCGAGGGCGCCGATGCCCAACGCCGCGCCCAGCGGCTCGCCGGTGGTCAGCGTCATCGACTGCGCCGCGCCCAGTTCGCTGACGCAGTCGACCGGCCGGCCACGCCGGCACGGCCGGCACTGACCGCACACCGCGCGCCAGTTGAGGATGACGAAGTCGCCGGGCGACACGTCCCGCACCTGGCTGCCCACCTGCTCGACCACGCCGGCCGCCTCGTGCCCGAGCAGGTACGGGTACTGGTCGCCGACCACACCGTCCAGGTAGTGCAGGTCGGTGCGGCAGACACCGCACGCCCGCACCCGAACGGTCACCTCGTTCGGTCCCGGATCGGGCACGACGATCTCGTGCACCTCGACGGGCAGCCCCTTGCCGAGGGCCACCACCGCTGACGCCTTGCTCGCCATCGTGTTTCTCCTGCTGCTTGGTGTGCGTGGTGTGTCCGGCGTCCGCGCCGCGCGGCACCGTCAGGCCGGTGCCGGATCGTGCGCGTGCGTGACCACGATGCGCTCGGCGTAGTCGGTCATCGTGCTGAAGGCGTCGTCCAAGGATGTCCCCGTGGTGCCGAGGAATCCGACGATCGAGTTGCCGTCCGGCGGCCGTAGGATGAGATCGCCCGGCCTGGCGGTGATCTTGAGCAGGAACACGCGGTCGGATTCGGCGACCTCGGCCGGCACCAGCACCTCGTCGACGACGCCGGCCGGACAGATCAGGCACATCGCCGTGATGTGCTTGCCGGTCGGCTGGTAGTGCCGCACCTTCGGCCGCACGCCACGGGCGATGTCCACCACGGCGGCGATCGGATCGTAGTCGGCTGTCAGGCGCGCGATCATGTCCAGGCCGCCGCCACCGACTCGGACCGCGATCTCCAGCACGTACGGCTTGCCCTGGTGGAACCGGACCTCGGCGTGGCCGACGGTGCGGCGCAGGCCCTGTGCGCGCGCGGCGGCCGTCACCGCCTCGTGCACGGCCATCAGGTCCGCCGCGCTCAGCGCGGTCGGCGCGTGGTGCACGTCGTCGTCGAACGTGTCGCCCTCGGCGGTGATCCGGTCCACCACCGAGCCCAGGTAGACCTCGTCGTCCCAGACGAGGATCTCCATCAGGTGTTCCGAACCGTCCAGGAACGACTCCACGATCAGGCCGACCGGGCCGGCGTCGATGCCCTCGGCCTCGGACACGGCCCAGACCATGTCCGCGCTGCCGGCCATCGCCTGGTCGAACCGTTCGTCCAGTTCGCTCGCGTCGTCAACGCGGAAGACGAAGTTGCTGGCGGCGCCGAGCGTGGGCTTGATGACGACCGGATAGCCGAACTCCGCCGCCGCCGGGCGCGCCGCCGCCTTGTCGGTGACGAACCGGAACCGCGGATGCGGCACGCCGCCCGACTCGTGTGCGGTCCGCATGACCTGCTTGTTGCGCGAGGCGACGGCGGCCGCGACGCCGATACCGGGCAGGCCGAGTGCTTCGGCCACGGCGGCGACCGTGATCACCGCCGACTCGGAGAACGTCAGCACGCCGTCGAACTTCTCGTCCCGGTGCCAGTCTCGGGCCGTGGCGATCAGGTCGTCGATGTGCTGTGAGCCGACGATGCGGTACCGGTCGGCCGGCCAGAAGTCCGGCTCGCCACGTCCGTTGAGGATGAACAGGTCCACGCCCATCGCGGCGACCTGCTCGTAGCGGGACTTGTAGTACTCCTTGAACTGGCGGTTCTCGATGGCGAGCAGTTTCATGACAACGTCTCCAACATTGCTGTCGGTGCGGGCGAGTCGTGCGGCGCGCGGGCGTCGGGCAGCGGCGGCAGCCGGAAGGCGCGCACCGCGTCGGCGAGAGGCCGGCACGGATCGATGTCCACACCGTTGTCCGCCAGTTCGGCGGCGACGTCGACGAGCACCGGCGCCGCGTGCGCGAGCAGCGTGCGCACTTCGAGGAACACGTTGCCGGCCGATGCCGGCTCACGGACCGCCGCCCACGCCGCCGTGGCCAGTCGGTCCACGTGCGTGGCGATCAGTTCGGCGACCTGTCGCACGCTGAACCGGCGCATTTCGTAGCACAGCGCGAACCGCTCGGCCAGCGCGGCGGCGCGCCGCCGGCCCTCGGCGTCGGTCGGCAGCGCCGCGCCGGTGTCGTTCGAGGACAGTGCCGACAGCGCGTCGGCCAGCACGTTCCACGGCCCGACCAGCAGCCGGCCGGTTCGCTCGCGCAGTTCCGACTCGGTGAAGTTGGTCCGCTGGCACTCCGGCGCGGTGTGGCACAGGTGGAACCGGACCAGGTCGCGCGGCACGCGGTCGAGCAGGTCGACACCGAGCACCAGGTGGTTGCGGCTGGTGGAGAACTTCGCACCGGCCAGTTCGTAGAATTCGTTGCACACGTTGAGGTCCGGCCAGGGCAGCAGGCGCTTCGCTCGCAGCCCGTTGTCCGGCTTGAGATCGGCCTGCTCCAGCTTGTGGATCTCCATCATCGGGATCGAACCTCGCCTCCGAAGTTGTTGGTGACCGCGGTGAGCACGTCGGGCGCGGAGCGGGCCGGGAACGGGGCATCGGTATCGTGGCCGGCGAGCAGATCGGCGACGATCTCGGCGGACCGGACGGCCAGCACGCTGATCAGCGAGTCAGCGATGCCGTGCGTTTCCTCGTTGACGCCCTGCACATAGCAGCGAGCGGTGACCTCCGGCGGCAGGAGGACGCGGTAGTTGCGGTCCACCTTCAGTTCCGGCGCGCCGACGGCGGCAACCAGCTGTCGCACCATGGGCGGCATCTGCGGCCGGAAGCCGGTGCCGAGCAGGACGAGATCGCACGCCAGCGTGCTGTGCCGGCCGGTCCTGCGGTCGCGCAGCGTCAGCACGACGTCACCGTCGACCATCGCGGCGTCCACCACGTCGGTCATGGGAATCATCGACAGCCGCTCGGTCCCGCTGAGGCGGTCCTGGTAGATCTGCCGGTACAGGCCGTCCAACATGGACGGCGTGAGGCCGGCGTAGTTGGTACGCCGCATCTCGCGCAGCAGTTGTGACCGCGCCTCGGGCAGCGCGCCGTGGAACTCGTCGACGAACGACGGATAGAACAGCTCGTTGGTGAACTTGCTGGTCTCGTACAACTGGAGGCCGATCGACCGCATCACCATCGTGCAGGAGGCGTCGGGGAACGTCTGGTAGGCGGCCCACAGCATCTCGGCAGCGCTCTGCGCCGCACCGATCACCACGATCCGGCGCGTGCGCTCCCGGTCCAGCTTCGCCAGCCTGGTGGTGAACTCCGCGCTGTGCACGACCGTTTCCGGTGGCAGCGCGTTGAACGGTTGCGGAACGCGCGGTTCCCGGCCGATGCCGACCACCACGTCGCGGCAGCGCACCTGGTCGCCGTCGGCGAACTGGACCTGCCAGCCTGTGACCATTCCGGACTCGACGCACGGCTGCACGCCGATGACCGCCTGCCCGTACCGCACGCGCACCCGCGTCAGCGACCGCGCCACCCAGCGCAGGTAGTTGGAGATCTCCAGCCGGTACGGCGTCGCCGTGCCCAGGTTGATGAACTCATCCAGCCGGCCCACCGAGTACAGGTAGTTGACGAACGAGAACTGGCTACGCGGATTGCGCAGTGTCACGAGGTCCTTGAGAAATGACACCTGGCTCTCCGTCCAGGGCAGTAACATGCCCCGCTGCCAGGCGACGTCCTCGTGTTGCTCGACCAGCAGCGTGTTGGCCGCCAGCTCGTCCGGCGCGAGTTCCTCCAGTGCCACGGCCAGAGCGAGATTGGCCGGTCCGGCGCCGACCGCGACTATGCCTACCTCTTCTTGTCTCAACACGTTCTCCCAACGCTTACCGGCACGTCGGTTGGCAAGGTGACCGGATCGATGCGCGGCGCCGAGGTTCGCCTACTGGTCGTCGAGCAGGCGATCAGCCGCCTGCCGGCTCGCCGCCAGCACGGTCTTCGCCGCTCCCCCACTGCCGCCGGTGAAGGTGAACACCTGCTCGGTGCTGGGCACCGGACGCAACCGGAGCCCACCTGAGACCACGTAGCAGTCGGCCGCGGTGCACATCCGGGTCGGCACGAGCGCTGCCGACGCCAGCAGGAACAGCGCGGCCGCCGCCACGCCTACCCCGGCCGCCAGTTCCGGGTCCACGATGACCCGACTGGGTGAAACATCCCATTCATCGGTACTCCGGCCGAGCAGCAACGACTTCTCGTCGTACACGCAGCCGTACAGTCCGGAGTTCTCGTCGACGAACGCGCCCAGCCCCGGAACCGTGCCCGGATAGACCGCGTATTGGATTCGTTTGGTGCGCAGGCCGTGCCCGTCGGCCGCCAGCGCCGGCGTCCACGCTCCCGCCGCCACCACGACCGAGTCGAACCGTGCCGCGGTGCCGTCCCATAGCACCACGTCCGCCGTCGCCGTCACCTCGCGCACGTCCGCGACACGGACGTCCACCACATGCTCGCGCAGCCAGGACAGCACGGCCGACCGCAACATCGCGGGCGAGAGATGGCCGGCGCGCTGTTCCGCGACGACCGGTGCTTCCGCTGGCTGGCAGTGCAATCCCCGTGTTGCCGCCAGTTCCCGTGCCGAGACCACGTGAGCCGAACCGGGCAGGAACTCCTCCACCGTG
>DATEPR010000136.1:0-2613 GCA_035273045.1 Pseudonocardiaceae bacterium
CCTGAGCCGACGTAGGTGGCGGCGTCCGGCCGGCTGCGCCGCTGGACGACGCCCTCCAGCACCTGGGAGCCGGCCGTCTCGGCGAGCCGGGCCAGTTCCACCAGGGAGGCGTCGGCCTCCTCGGCCGTGCCTTCGGTCCAGACGCCGACCAGGACGACTCGTTCCAGTCGCAGGCGGCGGTACTCGACCTCGGTGATGTCGGCGAGTTCGGTGGACAGGCCGGCGACGCGGCGCAGTGCGGCGCGGTCGGACCTGGCCAGTTCGCCGGTGGACACCAGTGCCATGTCGGCCCGGGGGTCGTGGGAGTCGACCGGGCCGTACGAGTCGCCGGGCTTGGTCTGGTCGACGCTGGTCGCTGGGTCTGCGGGCACGTAGTCAGTCATCCTCATTCCAGGATGGCACGACCGGACGGGTGCCCCGAGTCAATTTCGCGCAACATGGTGTGTCGGCGCGTCACCGGCTCGGGTACCAGGCGACGTAGACGCCGACGTCCTGGCTGTTCGGACCGGGTGTCCGCTGGTCGAACTCCTCCAGCAGGTCCTTGATCCGCCCGGCGAACTCGTCCAGCGCGGCCTCGTCCAGTCGCAGCACGATCCGGGTCTGCCGCAGTTCGCCGATGCCGACGTCGGTGACCTCCTCCAGGTACGCGGCGAGCGCGGCCTGGCCGATCTCGTCGGCGTAGTCGGCCTTGTCGGTGAGCTGCCAGGACAGGTGGGTGCCCTGGTAGGGGATCTCCCTGGAGCCGCGGGCACCGGTGCGGGGCGGCAGGGCGACCAGGAACCCGGTCGCGACCAGTTTGCGCACGTGGTAAAGGGTGGTGGCCGGGTCCTTGCCGAGCCGCTGGGCGATCTCCTTGTTGGTCAGCGCCCGCCGCGCGGTCAACCGGATGATGCGCAGCCGTACGGCCGAGGCGAGTGCCGCCGCCTCGGCCCGGCTGGCTGGCCGGCGAGCCGTCGTGTCGTCGTCGGTCATTTGATCATCGTAGCCCGCACAGTGATTGACAACTTCCAACTCGTTGGCCAGGGTGATCGCGTGACAGGGGACTCGTTGTGGCGACACAGGGACTTTCGGCGGCTCTGGCTCGGTGACACCGGCAGCCAGTTCGGCGAGATGGTCACCAACACCGCGGCACCGCTGCTGGCCGCACTGGTGCTGGCGGCGACGCCGTTCCAGATGGGCGTGCTCAACGCCGCGGACACCGCCGCGTTCCTGCTGATCGGCCTGCCGGCCGGCGCGTGGGTGGACCGGATGCGGCGCCGGCCGCTGATGCTGGGCGTCAACGTCGGCCGGGCGGTGCTGCTGGCCAGCGTGCCGGTCACGTGGTGGCTGGGCGTGCTCACGCTGACCCAGCTGATCCTGGTCGGCCTGTTCGTCGGGGGGTTGACCGTGTTCTTCGACGTCGCCTACCAGTCGTACCTGCCGTCCCTGATCGGACGGGAACAACTGGTGGACGGCAACTCCAAACTACAGGCGAGCGCGTCGGTGGCGCAGGTCTCCGGCCCGGCGCTGGGCGGCGGCCTGACCCAACTCGTCGGCGGCGCCAACGCGGTCGGCGTGAACGCGCTGACCTACGCCTGGTCGGTGCTGTGCCTGCTGCGAATAAGGACGGTGGAGCCGCCGGTGGCCCGGGCGCCGGACCGCAACCTGCGGCGGGAGATCGCCGAGGGCCTGAAGTTCGTGTTCGGCAACCGGTCGCTGGTGGCGATCGTGAGCTGCACCGGCACCTCGAACCTGAGCTCGGGGATCGTCACGTCGGTCGGCGTGCTGGTGCTGACCAGGCAGTTCCACGCCTCCGCCGGCGTCGTCGGCCTGCTGTTGACCGGCGGTGGCATCGGCGGCGTGGCCGGTGCGCTGGTCGCCAGGCGGATCGCCGCCCGGTTCGGCCAGGCCAGGACGATCTGGCTGAGCCTGGCCGTGACCCAGCCGATCGTGCTGCTGATCGGGCTGGCCGGTTCCGGCCCGCTGCTGGTGCTGTACGGGATCGGCTGGCTGGCCTACGGGTTCGGCGGCGTCGTCTACAACGTGGCGCAGGTGTCGTTCCGGCAGGCGATCTGCCCGGACCGGCTGCTGGGCCGGATGAACGCCAGCGTGCGGTTCCTGGTGTGGGGCACGATTCCGCTCGGCGCGCTGCTCGGCGGTGCGCTGGGCAGCGCGATCGGCATCCACGACGCGCTGTGGGTCGGCGTCGCCGGACTGGTGCTCGCGCCGCTGTGCGTGGTGCTGTCGCCACTGCGGCGGATGCGGGACATCCCGAGGGACGAGACCCCGGACGCTACTTCGCCGAGTCCCGCCACCAGTCCGAGCTGAGCTCACCGGTGGCCACCAGCACGGCGGGTCCGGTCAGCGTGGTCTCGTCGCCGTCGACGGTGACCACGACCCGGCCGCCGGGCACCAGCACCGTGCGCTCGCCGTCGCTCTCCCCCGCCAGGTGCAGCGCGGCGGCGACCACGGCGACCGTGCCGGTGCCGCACGACCGGGTCTCGCCGACACCCCGTTCGTGCACCCGCATCCGCAGCGTGTCCGGGGTCAGCTCGTTGACGAACTCGACGTTCACGCCGTGCGGGAACACGGCGTCGTCGTGCCCGGGCGCCTCGGTCAGGTCCAGGTCGGTGA
>DATEPR010000137.1:0-7656 GCA_035273045.1 Pseudonocardiaceae bacterium
CGCGCCCGGAGTGGGCGCGACCGGCGACCCGCGCCCGATGTGCCGGCGGCTCCCGGCGGCCACTGTTGCCGTCATGAGCGAAACACTGACCGACACCGGTCCGGTGACCATTCCCCCGGCCGGGGACTACCACATCGACCGGCGCCACTCGGCCGTCACCTTCACCGCCCGGCACCTGTTCGGGCTGGGATCGGTGCACGGTGCGTTCGACATCCGCGCCGGCCACATCCACGTCGCGGACGACGTGGGCGCGTCGGACGCGCACGCGGTGATCGCCGCCGGGAGCGTGCGCACCGGCAACGCCACCCGGGACGCCGCGATCCGCTCGGCCGGCTTCCTGGGCACCGACGCCCACCCGGACATCGCGTTCGTGGGCAACCGGGTCGAGCGGGTCGGCGGCACGTGGACGCTGCGCGGATCACTGAAGGTGCGCGGCCACGCCCGACCGGTGGACGTGCGGGTGGACTCGGCGCGGACCGAGGGCCGGCGGCTGGTGCTGCGCGCCACCAGCCGGGTCGACCGGTACGTGTTCGGCGTGACCGCGGCGAAACTGTTGGTCGCCCGTCACCTCACGATCAGCCTGGTGATCATGGCGGAACTGGCGTGAACCCTCAGGGGCGCAGCACGGCGGCGCCGGACACCTGCCCCGCGGCCAGGTCGGCCAGTGCCCGGTCGGCCTGGTCCAACGGATACGGCGTGGTGGTCACGGCCAGGTGGTGGTGGCCGGCGAAGCCGAGGAACGCGGTGGCGTCGGCCCGGGTGTTGGCCGTGACGCTGCGCAGGGTCCGCTCCTGGAACAGGTGGCGCTGGTAGTTCAGCGACGGGATGTCGGACAGATGGATGCCGGCGACGGCCAGCGTGCCGCCCCGGTCCAGCGCGGCCAGCGCCGACGGCACAAGTGTGCCGACCGGTGCGAACAAGATCGCCGAGTCCAGCGGTTCCGGTGGCGGATCGTCCGGGCCGCCGACCGACGCGGCACCCAGCGCCAGCGCCAGTTCCCTGGCGGCGCGGCCCCGGGTGAGCACGTGCACGGTCGCGCCCTGGGCCAGCGCGACCTGCGCGGCGAGGTGCGCGCTGGCACCGAATCCGTAGACGCCCAACCGGCCGCCCGGCGGCAGGTCGGACAGCACCAGTGCCCGGTAGCCGATGATCCCGGCGCACAGCAGCGGCGCCAGCTCGGCCGGCTGGTAGCCGGCGGGCAGCCGGTGCGCGTACTCCCCCGGCACGACGGCGTACTCGGCGTACCCGCCGTCCGCGTCCCAGCCGGTGTAGCGCGACTCGGGACACAGGTTCTCGCTGCCGCGCAGGCAGTACCGGCACCGGCCGCAGGTGTGCCGCAGCCACGCGATGCCCACCAGGTCACCGGGATGGAACGCGCAGTTTCCCTCGACCACCTCGCCGACGACCTCGTGGCCCGGGACGACGCCGGCCCGGTGGACCGGCAGGTCGCCCTCGGTCACGTGCAGGTCGGTCCGGCACACACCGCAGGCCAGCACCCGCACCAGCAGCTCGCCGGGCGCCGGTTCGGGCACCGGCAGCGTCCTGGCGCGCAGCGGGCGGCCGCCGACCGGACCCGGCCGCTCGACCCGCCACGCGCGCATCGTCGCCGGTTCCGGCCCGACGGCCGCCGGATCAGCGGCCACCGTCGAACTGGCCGGCGCGGGCGCGGTCCAGTGACTCCAACTCCTCCGCGGTCAGCACCCTGGCATCCGGCCCGGGGAAGACGATGCTGACGTGGTCGTCGTGCGACCACCGCACCCGATAGGGCGGTTCGCCCGACGTGGACAGCACCTCCTCGATGGAACCACGGACACCGCGCCGCTCGGCCCGGGAGCCCTCCACGACCAGCCAGTCGCCGCGCTTCGCGTGCATGGGATCTCCGTTCGTCGTCCGTCTCCTGGCGGCCAGGTGTCCGGCCGCCACACTGATTGTGACCCCGGAGGGTGGATCCGGCTCAACACCGGACGGGTTGAATCCGGGTCGTCGCATTCGGATCGAGGGCCGCCGCCACGGCCACGGTCTCGACCTCGCGCACGAAGGCCTCGGTGTCGTCCACCGACAGCAGGCGTGAGTCCACGGGGACCCAGATCTCGGTCGTGTCGGGCACGTCGTTGACGTGGAAGCAGAACCGCTCGCCGGCCCGTGCGGTCTGCTGGCGCCAGCGCAGCGTGCTCTCCGGCAGCGCGTCCCGGATGTCGTGTCCGGTGGGCGGCGGGTCGGCGACGTCGCGGCGGGCGCCGGTCCTGCGGTCGTCGAACACGTAGCGGATGTCGATGTCCTCGCCCTTGGCCCGGCCCAGGCCGGCGAGCAGTTCGTCGTGCCCGATCGGGTCGTAGTAGGCGTTCTGGTAGGCGCCCAGGGCGCTCTGCCACGCCCGGACGGCCGCCTCCTCGAAGGTCACGTCGGCCACGTCGATCACCGAGAGTCCGTTTTGGACGACGGTGCTGACCATGTCGGCGAGCGCCGGCCGGAACCGGTTGCCCACGGCGAGTTGGGTGACGACCGGATTCTGCCCGGTCACCCTGGCCAGCGCCACCGCGTACGCGGCGAGTAGCACCGCCGACGTGTCCAGCGCGGTCCGGGCCGCGATGGCCTGCACGGCCAGGTGGGTCGCGCGGGAGGTGAACCGGGCCTCCCAGTGACGCGGTGTGCCGCGGTCGGCCGGCCGGTCGAAGCGGCGGGCCGGGATGTCCCGCAGCAGGCGGGCCCAGTGGCGCAGCGTCCGGTCGGTGTGCCACCGTCCGGCCGGGCCGCGCTGCCACTCGGTCAGCTCCAGCGGCTGGGTCGCGGCGACCGGCCCGCCGGTCACCATGTTGATCAGGTCGGCGACCAGCGCGTCGGTGCCGCCGCCGTCCAGCGCCAGGTGGCAGTACAGCGCCACCACGTGGGTGAGCACGCCGCGATGGCGGACCACGGCCATCCGCACCGGCCACTCGTTCGCGTAGTCGAACTCGGTGTCGTGGTAGCGGGTGCGCAGTGCCGACGCGACGGCGGCCGGATCGTCGTCGTCGGCCACGTCGACGACCTCCAGCGGCACCTCGCCCTCGCTGGCCACGCACTGGCGGGCGTGACCGTGACCGTCGAACACCAACCGGGTGCGCAGCGACTGGTGGCGGCACATGACGAACCGGAGCCCCGCGGCGACCGCGTCGACCGTGGCGCCCGGCGGCAGCGGGCGCACGCGACCGACGCCCATCGAGCAGCCCTGCCGCTGGATCGCCCGCCAGATGCCGAGTTGGCCCCAGGTCAGCTCGCCGACACCGGAACCCCGGCCCTCGAACGGGATCAACACCCGCTGCACCATGACTGTCTCCCGCACCTTTTCCGCAGAACGAAACTCCGGGATTGTAGGGGCGGCGCCACCGCCGGATTCACCACTCGCCAGAAGCTGCCCTGAATCGATGCGACCTCCCGCCGATCACCGCTGGAAGTCGCGCTGTCACTCGACTGCGCAACATGTAACGTTCAGGCCTCCGGTGCCGTGAACAGGTGTCACCGGCTACAGCGGGGGAACCGGTCCGGTGCGTGGTGCGTCTGCCGAAACGGCGGCGCGGGGTCGATACGCTCGCCGCCGGACTTCCGTGGCGGGCGCGGGCGAGACGAGGGTGATCGGTGCGCGGAGTGGTGAACCGGCGGGTCCGGCGGAGCGGTGTGCTCGCCCTGCTCCTGCTCGCCCTGACCGGATGCGTCCCCATGGAGCACGTGCGCGGTGCGGCCAGTCCGGCCGTCCACCTCACGCCGACCAGTCCCACGACCACGACACCGACCACCACCACACCGACCACCACGACACCGCCGCCGACCACCACCACCACGACCTCCACGCCCATGCCCGATTTCGCCCCCGCGGTGGACGACGCCGTCGACGCCGTGTCCGACGGTGAGCTGTCCCTGGCCGTCTACGACCGCTCGTCCCGGACGATGGTCGCCGCGTACCACGACGAGCGGCCCTACTACACCGAGTCGGTGGTCAAGCTGCTGATCGGGCTGGACAGCCTGGACCACGGCGGCAGCACCAGCCGGGTGACCGAGATGCTGGAGCGCAGCGACGACGGTGTGGCCACCAGCCTGTGGGACGCCGACGGCGGCAGGGCGATCGTGACCAGGATGGCCGCGAAGATCGGCCTGCACCACACCACGCCGCCCAGCCGGTCCGGCGAGTGGGGCGACACCAGGACCACGGCCGGCGACCTGGTCGACGTGTACCTGTACATCCTGGACGACGCGCCGGCCGGCGAACGTGACGTGGTGGTGAACGCGCTGCGGCACGCCACGAACATCGCGGCCGACGGCACCGACCAGTACTTCGGCATCCCGTACGCCGTGGGCCACCAGGCACCGTGGGCGGTCAAGCAGGGTTGGGCCTGTTGCGAACCCGGCTGGGTGCTGAACACCACCGGCCTGGTCGGCGAGGACGACCAGTACATCGTCATCGCCCTCACCTCGCACGACACCGGCGGCGGCTCGGCGGTCCGCCGCACCGACAGCGTCGAACTGACCAAGGCGATCGAGGCGCTGCTGCCCGACCTGGGCGCGTAGCCTGCCGGACCGTGACAGCGCGACTCGCCGAACTGGCCTGGGACGGCCGGTTCATAACCGCGGGGGCCGCGCTGGACGAGGTCGCTGACGACTTCGGGCACATCGTGCACCGCCGCCCGGCCGCCGTGCTGCGACCGGGTTCCGTCGCCGACGTCGGCACGCTGCTGCGGGCCGCCAACGGGATTCCGGTGGTCGCCAGGGGCCGGGGCCACAGCACCTTCGGCCAGGCCCAGACCACCGGCATCGTGCTGGACATGAGCGGCCTGGCCGAGATCGGCCCGGTCGAGGGCGACCGGATCACCGTGCAGGCGGGCGCCGACTGGCGTGCCGTGCTCACCGCGACCCTGCGCCACGGCCGCACGCCACCCGTCCTCACCGACTACCTGGGCCTGTCCGTGGGCGGCACCCTGTCGGTCGGCGGCATCGGCGGCACGTCCCACCACCACGGCGCCCAGACCGACAACGTCCTGGCCCTCGACGTCACCACACCCGACGGCCGGCACCACGCCTGCACCGCGGACGACGACCTGTACCACGAGGTGTTGGCCGGCCAGGGCCGTCACGGCGTGCTCACCGCCGCCACGCTGCGCCTCATCCCGGCGCCCGCCACCGTGCACCGCCACCAGTTGCACTACGCCTCATTTGGCGCACTCCGCGCCGACCAGCACGCGCTGCGGCACCTGGACTTCACGCAGGCCGACGTCCTGCCCGGCGAGACCGGCTGGCAGTACGTCCTGGACGTGACCGCCGACCAGTTGCCCGCCACCCACGAGGACGCCCGGGAGAGCGAAGTCCTGTCCTACTTCGACTTCGCCGACCGGCTGGCCGCGGGCGAGGCGTACTTCCGGTCCACCGGCGAGTGGTTCCACCCGCACCCGTGGTGGACCACGTTCCTGCCGGCCGCCACCGCGGACGCCTTCCTCGACCGGCTGGTCACCGAACTCACCCCGGCCGACGTCGGCTCCAGCGGCCTGATCCTCACCTACCCGATCCCCACGGCGACCCTGACCACCCGCCAGCTCGCCGTCCCCGCGGACGACGTCGCGGTGCACGTCAGCGTCCTGCGCACAGCGACCCCGGACACCGTCGCCGAAGCCCTGGCCGCCAACCGAACCTGGCACGACCGCGCCGTAGCCGCCGGCGGCACCGTCTACCCCATCGGCACCACGGGCTGACCCGGAAAGCCGGTGCCGCGAGATACGGTGCGGGACATGGCGGCCGTGCTGAACGAGATCATCATCGACTGCGAGGACCCGCGACGGGTCGCGGAGTTCTGGGGTCAGGTCCTCGGCTGGCAGGTGCAGGAGCACGAGGGCGCGCTGTGGATGACCGAGTCCGGCGACTGGCGGGACTTCGGTCTGGTGTTCCTGCGGGTCCCGGAAGGGAAGTCGGTCAAGAACCGGCTCCACCTGGACGTGAGCCCGGTCGGCTGCGACCGCGACGAGGAGGTGGCCAGGCTGCGCGGCCTGGGCGCTCGGCCGGTCGACATCGGCCAGGGCGACGTGCCGTGGGTGGTCATGGCCGACCCGGAGGGAAACGAGTTCTGCGTCCTGGGCCGCCGCGCCGACGCCTAACGGCCCCCGAGATGATCTCTACGGGGGCCGTCCGTGCTGGTGGGCGACACAGGGATTGAACCTGTGACCTCTACCGTGTCAAGGTAGCGCTCTCCCACTGAGCTAGTCGCCCGAGGCGGAGACGGGAATCGAACCCGTGTACAGGGCTTTGCAGGCCCTTGCCTAAGCCACTCGGCCACTCCGCCGTTGCTCGACACTTGTCGAGAGTACGACCCGGACCTCGACTGAGGGGCCGCTGCCGAGCGGACGACGGGACTCGAACCCGCGACCCTCACCTTGGCAAGGTGATGCGCTACCAACTGCGCTACGTCCGCATGCTGCCACGGTCGGTGTCGGCCGGTCACCGTCCGTCTGTGCGAGCGAAACCTTATCCGACCCCCTGCCGGGCGACAAAATCGGGGTGGCGGGTCAGCCGAGATCGGTGGAGATCATGTGGGTGAGGGCTTCGTCGACGTCGACCCAGAGGTGCTCGTTGCCGGGCACGACGACGTCGTAGGTGCGGTCGAGGAAGTCGGCGAACTCCTGCGCGGACGCTTCGAACACGGCGTGGCCGGACGGCGAGCTGAGCTCGACGACGACGACCTCGGGGTCGTCCACCGACGGACGGATCCGCACGTCACCGTCACCGGCGGCGGCGATGAGGCCGTCGGCGAGCAGGTCGCGGGCGAACACCCACTCGACCCAGCCGGCCTTGCCGGTGCGGAACGCGGCCACCACGGCATACGGGTCCCGGGTGTCATACCTGAGCTCGACGCGCACCGGCACCGCTGGACAGCGTGGCGCCAGCAGGTCGAACACCGCGGTCGCGCGGAGCGTCACGTGGTCGTTTCGCATCCTCGTACCCTTCTACTCCCTCCCGGTCAGGAAACGACCGAGCTACTCAGTTGTGACGTGTACGTGAGCGCAATCGCACCCACTCTGGCCGCATATCACTCGTTCGTGCCAGAACTACTTCGTAGCGCGACCATGTGACTCCGATCCGTCACCAAATGTGCTCCGCTGTCCTACAGTTCATCATGGCGGGTGGCAGCCGCCCCCGGAACCGCATCCATACGAATGTTGGCGGTGCGTAATCTCCCGCCCCGGCGACCACCCGGTTTCCACAGCCCGCCACCATCCTGTACTGTCTGCGACGACACCGACCGGGAACGGGCGATTAGCTCAGCGGGAGAGCGCTTCGTTCACACCGAAGAGGTCACTGGTTCGATCCCAGTATCGCCCACAGCGTGTTTTGCCTGGTCAGACGGCCTGTCGATGATCTTCATTGGCGGGCCGTCGGTGATTTTGGGGAGCAAATGGGGAGCACGGCCTGCTGACCACAACCCCGCATCCGAAGAGGTCATGCCGCTTCTGGCTCCACAGCGGGGTTTTCGGTCGAGGTCCACCCGCCATCCTGCTCCCACCGCTGCCGGAGGGCCTGCAGCGTGTCCTCGATCATCTGCTCGGTGACGTGCGAGTAGATGTCATCGACGTCTTTCCGCTTGTGCCCGAACCGCACCAGCCGCAAGATGCACGGCACCCGCTCCTCGATCAACCACGTCTC
>DATEPR010000138.1:0-4274 GCA_035273045.1 Pseudonocardiaceae bacterium
CCGCCGCGCTGACCGCGCGGGAAGTCTTCGAGGTCACCGATTTCGTCAGCCTGGGCACCAACGACCTGGCCCAGTACGTGTTCGCGGCCGACCGCCAGGTCGGTGCCGTCGCCGCCTTGAACGACCCGTGGCAGCCGGCGCTGCTGCGCCTGGTCGCGATCGTCGGCGAGGCGGCGGTCGCGGCGGACAAACCGGCCGGCGTGTGCGGCGAGGCGGCGGCCGATCCGCTGCTCGCCTGCGTGCTCGTCGGCCTCGGGGTGAGCAGCCTGTCGATGAACCCGTCCGCGCTGGACTCGGTGGGCGCCATGCTGGCCTCGGTCAGCCTGGACCAGTGCCAGACGGCCGGCCGGATCGCGATGGCCGCGGGCACGCCGGCGTCGGCGCGCACGGCGGCCAGGGCGGCGCTGGGTCCGCTGTCCGGTTAGCGGAACAGCCCGGCGCGGCCAGCAGCAGGAACACCGGGTAGCCGGCCCACGCCGGTGGCAAGACTTCTCAGCCGCCGTGCGATCGTTGCCGGTCGGTGGTCAGGCCCTGTCGTCGTCCAGGCCGTGCTCGATCGCGTACCTGGCCAACTCGACCCGGTTGTGCAATTGCAGTTTGCGCAGCGTGGACTGGACGTGGCTCTCCACCGTGCGGTGCGAGATCACCAGCCGGTCGGCGATCTGCCTGGCGGACAGTCCCTTCGCGACCAGCCGCAGCACCTCGGTCTCCCGGTCGGTCAGCGCCGGTGTGTCGTCCTCGTCCCGCGGACCGGTGGACATCCGGCGGAACTCGCCCAGCACCAGACCGGCCAGCCCGGCGGTGAACACGGCGTCCCCGGCGGCGGTCCGGCGCACCGCGTCCACCAGCTCCTCCACCGACGCCGACTTGACCAGGTAACCGGAAGCGCCGGCCTTCACCGCCTCCAGCACGTCGGAGTGCGCCCCGCTCGCGGACAGCACCAGCACCCGGGCGGACGGCACCTGGCCGGCGATGCCGACGATCGCCTCCACCCCGGAACCGGTGCCCAGGTTCAGGTCCATCAGCACCACGTCCGGCCGGACCGTGGCGGCGATCCGCACCGCCGACTCGGTGTCCCCGGCGGTCGCGGCCACCCGGAAGCCGCGTTCGGACAGGTCCCTCGCCACCCCGTCCCGCCACAGTGGATGGTCGTCGACCACCATCACCGATATCGGCCGTCCGTCCATCAGCCGTCCCCCTTCAGCTTGGCCTTCGGCCGGGTGCTGGGCACCCGGAACTCCCATTCCGTGCCGACCTCGGTGCGCAGGCCGGCCGTCCCGCCCAACTCGGCGACCCGGCCGCGGATCGACCTGGCCACCCCCAGCCTGCCCTCGGCCTCGGCGGCCGCCAGCCGGCCGGGCTCGATGCCGGGACCGTTGTCCCGCACGCTGAGCACGATCTCGTCGGACAGGTCCTCCAGCAGCACCCAGGCGTGCGCGCCGGGACCGGCGTGCCGGTCGACGTTGGACAGCGCCTCCCGCACCACGGCCGCCAACTCGGCGGCCAGCTTGGCCGGCACCATCACCCTGGTGCCCGGCACCGCGATGTCCACCTTCGGCGTCGCCATGATCTGCAACAGGGCCCGCAGGTCGACGGCACCGTCCGGAGTGGACTCCGGCGGTGCGGCGGCGACCAGTCCGCGCAGCGCGACCTCCTGCTCACCGGCCAGCCGGGCCAGCTCGGCCGCCTCGCCGCCCAGTTCCGCGCCGCGCCGCTGCACCCGGGCCAGCACCTGGAGCACGCTGTCGTGGATCGACCTGGCCAGCCGCTCCCGCTCCGCGGTGGCCGCCTCGGACCGCAGCGCGTGCGCCAGTTGCTCGGCCGACCGGCGCGCGGTCACCGACGCCATCCCGATCACCAACCCGGTGACGATCAGCAGCACGGCGTCCCGGGACAGGTCGACGTCCACGAAGCCGTGCGTGGTGAAGTTGAAGAGTGCCAGCACCACACCGAACACCGCACCGCCGATCGGACCGGTCCGGATGGCGCCGACCGCGACGACACCGCTCACCCACACCGTGGTGAGCAGCGGGATCGGCGCTGAGCCGGTCAGTTCGGCGTGCGTGAACACGGCGCGGGAGCTGAACATCAGGCCGCAGGCGACCACCAGGTCCACCACGGTCAGCCACAGCCACCGGCTGTCCTCGCGCAGGAACAGGCCGCCGGTCAGCAGCGTCCAGCCGCCGAGCACGGCGATCAGCACCCAGCCCAGCGCCGGCCGCGCGTACTGCGTGTCGTAGACGGCGGTCGAACCGATCGCGAAACAGTAGGTAAGGACCCGCAGTACGACAGCGGCCCGCCACCACGGGGTGAGCGGGTCGCGCGCCGGCTGGTCGAGCGCGGGTAACGGCCATGCGCGGCCGGCGCCCGTGGCCTGGCCCGCGGGTGCGGATCCGGTCTTCGGCACCGCCACTGCTGGCTCCTTCCTCGGGATCAGCGTCGGTGATCGGTGTTGGTGTCCGCTTCCTCGCCGGCCGGCTCGGCCACCTGGCCGTCCGGCGCGTCGTCGGCGATCGGCGTGTCGTTCACCGGGTTCGCCGCCTTGCGTTCCAGCGCGTGCACGGCGTCCGGCGGGATCGGCGGGTCGTGCAGCAGCGACTTGATGCCGGCGTTCAGCACCGCCAGGATCGGCACCGCGAGCAGCCCGCCGGCGATCCCGCCCACCTCGACACCGGTGGCGATGGACAGCACGACGGCCAGCGGGTGCAGCCGCACCGCCCGGCCGAGCAGCAGCGGCTGCAGGATGTGGCTCTCCAACTGCATCACCGCGACCACGATGGCCAGCACGATCAGCGCCGGCACGAAACCGTTCGCCACCAACGCGACCAGCACGGCGACCGCACCCGCCACCACCGCACCGACGATCGGGATGAACGCCGCCAGGAACACCAGCGCGGCCAGCGGCGCGGCCAGCGGCACCCGCACGATCGCCAGGCCGACGCCGATGCCGATGGCGTCCACCACGGCCACCGCCGCCGTGGCCCGCACGTAGCTGACCAGCGACGCGAACCCGCGCCGGCCGGCCACGTCCACCCGGTCTCGCACGTCCGCCGGCACCAACTTGATCACGAAGGTCCAGACCTTGTTGCCGTCGTGCAGGAAGAAGATCAGCGTGAACAGGGTCAGCAGTGCCGCGGTGACCATCTCGCCGACGGTCACGGCCGTGGTCAGCGCGCCGGTGGTGAGCGCGGTCTGGTCGGCGCCCAGCGACTTGACGACCTGGTTCACGAAATTGCGCAACTGCTGCTGGGTCAGGTGCAGCGGCCCGGTCTCCAGCCAGTGGCTGATCTGCTGGAGGCTCTGCTGCACCTGTGCGGACAGCGCGGGCAGGCCGTTGGCGAACTCGGTGATCACGAACGTCAGCACGCCGCCGACCACGGCCAGGCCGCCGATCAGCACGAGTGCCGTGGCCAGTCCCCTGGGCACCCGTTTGGCGTGCAGTTGCGCCACCAGGGGTGCCAGCAGCGCGGACAGCAGCAGTGCGATGGCCACCGGGATCACCACGATCGCCAGCCGGCCGATGATCCACGCGATCGCGGCGATCGCCGCGAGCACGATGATCAGGCGCCAGGACAGCGCGGCACTCACCCGGAGAACACGGGGCACGCGCCGGGTCACGTCGTCGCCCTCGGTGAATCGGGAGATGGCCACGATACAACGGTATCGGACTGCTGACACTACGTAGTGTGACCAGTGGTCGCACGCTGTGTTGGTAACACGATCGGGGCGTCTTCGCCGTTCGCTGCTGCGCGCGACCCGGTCGGCCTGGCAACCTCCCAGACCGTCATCCCCAGTGTGCGGACGGAAGGTGCGGTCAGGCGTGGACACGGCACGGACGGATCGGGACGTGTCCCGCCTGCTGTGCCGCGTGCTGGTCGTGGTCGGCGGAGCCGTGGTGGCGACCGTGGCCGCCTGGCTGATCTCGTCCCCGTCCGCGTCGGCGGACACCCTCCCCGACCCGGTCGCCGCCGTCGGGCACGCGCTCGCCACGGTCGGTGTACCGCAAACCGTTGCCACGCCGCCGGTTCCGGTGCCACTGCGGCACGCGCCGGTGCAGGTGGCCGCCAAGGTCGGCGGTGTCACGTCGGCGTTGAGCGGCGCGGTCAGCCAACTCGGCCACCACGTCCCGCCCGCCGTCGCGGTGCCGGTGTCGTCGTCGCGTCCGGTGACCACACCGGCCGAACGGGCGCGGACCACCCCGCACCGCCACACCCAGCACGCGGCGGCACCGATCGCCAGGCACCGTGCGGCGCCGGCGCTCGTCGTCCGGCACG
>DATEPR010000139.1:0-7817 GCA_035273045.1 Pseudonocardiaceae bacterium
GTGCACCGGCGGGATGTGCCGGGTGCCGATGCGGCGGCGGAACACCCAGTACGTCCAGCCCTGGTAGACGAGCACTGCCGGTGCGCCGAACGCGGCCACCCAGGTCATCACGGTGAGTGTGTAGCCCGTGGCCGCGGCGCCCCGCACGGTCAGCGAGTGAGCGGCGTCCACTGTGGATGGAAGCACGTCGGGGTAGAGCGCGCCGAACAGCGTGACGCCGACGCCGACGATGGTGGCGCCGAGCAGCGCGAAGGCCTGACCGTCGCGCCCGGCGGCCAGCCGGAGCACGGCACCGGCCGCCGCGGCCAGCGTCACGGAGAGCGCGATCCAGGTCCAGCCGTGCCCGCGCGTCACCTGGACCACCAGCAACAGGGCCGCGACCAGCGTGACCGACACCGGCGCCAGCCGCAGCGCCACCCGCCTGGCCCGGTCCCGCACGTCGCCTTCCGTCTTCAGCGCCAGGAAGGCCGCGCCGTGCAGCAGCGCGAAGCCGGCGACGGCGAGCGCGCCGAGCAGCGTGTCCGGCCGGAACATGGCGAACGGCGAGCCCACCCGGTCACCGGCCGCGTCCAGTGGCAGGCCGAGCACCGTCGTGGTGAGCACCAGCCCGACGGCCAGCGGCGCGATCCACGACGACACGGTGAGCACCACGTCCCACCCGCGGCGCCAGCGCTCGGTGTCCACCTTGCCCCGGTACTCGAACGCCACACCGCGCCCGATCAACGCGACCAGCAGCACCAGCAGCGGCAGGTAGGCACCGGAGAACAGGCCCGCGTACCAGGCGGGGAACGCGGCGAACGTGGCCCCGGCCGCGACGATCAGCCACACCTCGTTGCCGTCCCACACCGGCCCGATCGCGTTGATCATGACGCGACGGCTGGTCTCGTCACGGCCGACGACCGGCAGCAGCATGCCGACGCCGAAGTCGAAACCCTCCAGGAACAGGTAGCCCACCCAGAACAGGGCCACCACGCTGAACCAGAAGACCGGCAGGTGCACGGCGGGCTCCTCAGTAGGCGAACGACAGGACGTCGTCCTGCTCGTCCTCGTCGGCCGGCTCGGGCGGCAGCACCGGTGCCACGCCGGCCCTGACGTACCGGACCATCAGGAACACCTCGATCACCGCGAGCACGGCATACACGGCGGTCAGGGTGATCACCGAGGTCAGCGCCTCACCGGCGGTCACGCCGGGCGACACCGCCTCCGCCGTGTACAGCCAGACCCCGTCGACGCCGGTCGGGTTGGGCGCCACCACGAACGGCTGACGACCCATCTCGGTGAAGATCCAGCCGAACGCGTTGGCCAGGTACGGCGTGGCGATGGCGAGCAGGCCGAGGATCGGGAACCACCGGCCCTTCGGGAACTTCCCGCGCCTGGTCAGCCACAGGGCGCCGAGCGCGGCCAGCGCCGCCAGCGCGCCGAACCCGATCATCAGGCGGAAGCCCCAGTAGGTGACGGGCAGGTTGGGCACGTAGTTCACCGGTTTCCCGGCCAGCGAGCCGAGTGCCGGGTCGTTCGGGTAGTCGACGCCGTAGCGGGCCTGGTACCGCGGCACCAGGTCCTGCACACCCTCCACCTTGCTGGAGAAATTTCCGGAGGCCAGGAACGACAGCAGGCTCGGCACGTCCAGCGTCTTCACGTTCTCGCAGTTGGGCCGGGCCACGTCGCCGACGGCGAACACGGAGAACCCGGCCGGCTGCTCGGTGTGGCACAGGGCCTCGGCGGCGGCCATCTTCATCGGCTGCTGCTGGAACATCAGCTTGCCCTGCGTGTCACCGCTGACCGCCAGCGCGGCGAACGCGACCACACCGATCCAGGCGCCGATCTTCAGCGAGCCCCGCCACATCGCGCGGTAGCCGTCGTCGCGCCTGCTCAGTTGCCAGACCGAGATGCCGACCAGGAACGTGGCGGCCACGGCGAAACAGCCGGCGACGGTGTGCGGCAGCGCGGCCAGCAACGTCGGATTCGTGAGTACCGCGCCGATCGACGTCAGCCTCGGCCGGCCGTCCACCAGCACCACGCCCACCGGGTGCTGCATCCACGAGTTGGCGGCCAGGATGAAGTACGCGGACACCGTGCTGGCCAACGAGAACGCCCACACGCAGGCCAGATGCGCCAGGCGCGGCAACCGGTCCCAGCCGAAGATCCACAGGCCGAGGAACGTGGACTCGACGAAGAACGCGATCAGGCCCTCCATCGCCAGTGGAGCGCCGAACACGTCGCCGACGAACCGGGAGTAGGCGCTCCAGTTCATGCCGAACTGGAACTCCTGCACCAGACCGGTGACCACGCCCATGGCGAAGTTGATCAGCAGCAGCTTGCCCCAGAACTTCGTCATCGCGAGGTAGCGGCGGTCGTCCGTGCGGACCCACGCGGTCTGCATCGCCGCGACCACAATGGACAGTCCGATGGTCAACGGCACCATCAGGAAGTGGTAGACCGTCGTGATCCCGAACTGCCACCGGGCGATGTCGAGAACGTCCACGAGATCGATTGTCGGCCGCTGACGGAGCCGTCACCAGCGGAGTGGGTCCCGTGCCGACCAGGACCTAGGTCCCGGTCAGGCCAGTGCCTCGGCCAGTTCGGCGGCCGCGGCGACCACCCTCGGGCCGACCGTCCCGTCGTCCAACCGGGACAGCGCGACCACCCCGACACTGGCCCGCAGTTCGGGCACACCGCGCACCGGAGCCGCCACCCCGAACGCCCCGGCCTGCAACTCACCGGCCGACCCCGCCCAGGCCGGCCCCTTGGCCGGCAGCGTGATGGCCTTGCCGGCGGCGCCCTTGGCCAGCGGGTGGCGGGCGCCCACCCGGTAGGCGACGTGATAGGCGGTCCACGACGGTTCCACTACGGCCACGGCCTGGGCCACGTCGCCGTCCGCGACGGTCAGGTGGGCGGTGGCGCCGACCTCCTCGGCCAGCGAGCGCAGCACCGGCGTGGCGATCATCCGCAACTGCGGCAGCACCCTGGCGGACAGCCGCAACATGCCCATGCCCAGCCGCACCCGCGACCCGTCCCGGTGCACCAGGCCGCGTTCCACCAGCGGCACCAGCAACCGGTAGACGGCGGCCCGGCTGGCGCCGACGGCGGTGGCCAGGTCGCTGATCGTCGGCGCCTCGCCCTCCCAGTCGGCGATCGCCTGGAGCAGCGCGAGGCCGCGCTCCAGGGTCAGCGAACTCTCCTTGCCGGACCGGGACGGCGTGCTCGGCCGGGCCACCTGGCCCAGCCCGGTCGCGCCGACCGACCGCGACGTGACCACGGTCAACCCCGGCCCGGCGTGTCCGCCGGCAGCACCACGCCGGCCACCTCGGCGAGCCCCACCCGGCTGCCGTCCGGACCCGGCGCGGTGGCGGTGATGACGACCGTGTCGCCGTCCTCCAGGAACGTCCGCTTGGCGCCGTCGTCCAGGGTCAGCGGCTCGGCGCCGCCCCAGGTGAGTTCCAACAGGCTGCCCCGCTGGCCGGGCTGCGGGCCGGACACCGTGCCGGAGGCGAACAGGTCACCGGGCCGGACGGTGGCGCCGTTCACCGTCAGGTGGGCCAGTTGCTGCGCGCACGACCAGTTCATCGTGGCGAACGGCGGCCGGGACACCACGGTGCCGTTCCAGGTGATCTCGATGTCGATGTCCAAGCCCCACGGCTCGTCCTCGACCAGGTAGCGCTGCAACGGGTGCGGTGGATCGGGCACCGGCACCCGGGCGGCGGCGAACGCGGCCAGCGGAGTGATCCAGGCGCCGATCGAGGTGGCGAACGACTTGCCGAGGAACGGGCCGAGCGGATTGGACTCCCAGCCCTGGATGTCCCGCGCCGACCAGTCGTTGACCAGCGCCAGGCCGAACACGTGCTCGGCGACGGCCGACGTGGGCACCCTGCTGGCCACCGGCCCGCCGCAGACGAACCCCACCTCCGCCTCGACGTCCAGCCGTCGGGTCGGCCCGAACACCACGGTGTCCGGCTGGTCGCCGGCCCGCTGGCCGTTGGGCCGCTCGACGTCGGTGCCGGACACCACGACGGTGCCGGCCCGGCCGTGGTAGCCGACGGGCAGGTGGGTCCAGTTCGGCCGCAGCGGCGGGGCGTCCGGGCGGAAGATGCGGCCGGCGTTCTCCGCGTGGTGGCGGGACGAGTAGAAGTCGGCGTAGTCGGCGACGGTGAATGGGAGCCGGGTGGTCAGCCGGGACAGCGGGATCGTCTCCGCGCCACGTGGGCGGGTCGAGCGGAGGACGAGTTCGGTGAGCCGGTCCCGCAGTTCGGTCCAGGTCGCGCGGGACGTGGCCAGCAGCGGGTCCAGCGACGGCCCGGTGACCAGGTCGGCCAGGCGCGGACCGAGCAGTTCGGCGAGCGGGCGCAGCGGCAGCGCGTGGTCGCCGACGCGGACCGCGACGTGCGGCCCGTCCCCGACGTCGATCACGCCGTAGGGCAGGGTTTGCGGGCCGAACGGGTGGTCCGGCGCGAATCCGTCGTCGATCCAGCTCACAGCAGACCGAGCTTTTCCAGGTCGGCCACGGGTTCGCTGAGCGAGCCGGAGCCGTAGGAGGCGAAGACGCCACGGACCGCGCGAGCGGCGTCGTCGGTCAGTTCCGCGGCCTCGTTGGCCAGTGCCGGGCCGTCCTCGGTGGCCAGCGCCTCCTTGACGTCACCGCCGGACAGCGCACGCGCGGTGGCCACCAGCAGGTTGAGGAAGCCGTGGTGGGTGAAGCCGGTCCGCTCGTCGGTGTGCCGGACCGCGCTGTGCAGGCCGGACGTCGCCTTGAACGAGGCACCGGAACCGGCCAGCACGTCGAGGAAGTCGGCGACGTGGTCCAGGCTGGGGAACGCCTCGGCCGACTGCCCGCCGCAGCGCAGCTTCGGCCAGTAGCCCCGGTCGGCCACCCGCCGCACGCCGTCCAGCCAGCCCTTGCCGCCACGTCTGGGCTCGACCACCCGGACCGCGTCCTCGGGCACGAACTCGTCCACCCGCTCCAGCCACACCTCGTCCACGTCCGACGGCGCCGGCATCTCGACCATCCGCAGCGCCAGCAGCTCGGTTCGGGACTCGACGATGGACACGGCCTTGGGCAGCCCGCCCAGCCCGGTGTCCACCACCAGCGACAACCCGATCGGTGTCGGCGGCTTCGCCTTGATCAACTCGGTGATCAGCTCGGGCAGGCGGGACGCCGTGCAGAGGAACAGGCCGATCACGCCGGCCCGCCTGCCGGCACGTCCCGCGAGGTGTTCGCGGACCGCGTCGGCCATGGTGGCGTTGCCCGGTGGGAACAGCGCGGCGTCGTCCACCAGCCGCGCCAACAGGGGCGGAATGCCGAACGGACCTTGCGCACGGAGCTCGACAGCGCTTGACACAGGTGACACGCTAACGGTGTCAAACAGCCGAACAAAAGTGTCCGATTGTCGGACGCCGAGTGGACCGGAGCGAGGTGTCATGCCCCACTACCGCAGCATCGGCTCGATCCCCCGAAAGCGCCACACCACGTTCCGCGATGCGGACGGCAACCTGTACGCCGAAGAGCTGATGGGCGTGGAGGGATTCTCCTCCGACTCCGCCCTGCTCTACCACCGGCACCTGCCCACGGCGATCGTCGACGCCGTGGCCGTCGACGACTTCACCGATCGCGGCACCACAGCCAACCATCCCCTCAAACCGCGCCACTTCCGCACGCCGGAACTGAAGTGGGACGCGCCAGCCGACGTCGACGCGGTGCGCGGCAGGCGGCTGCTGTTCGGCAACGCGGACGTGGCGATCTGCTTCGTCGCGGCCACCGTGCCCAGCCCGCTGTACCGCAACGCCGCCGGTGACGAGCTGCTGTACGTGCAGGGCGGCGCCGGGACCGTGGAGACGAGCTACGGCGCGCTGACCGTCGGCGACGGCGACTACGTCGTGCTGCCCACGTCGTGCACCTACCGGGTGGTGCCCTCCGGCGACGACCCGCTGCGGATGCTGGTGCTGGAGGCGACCGGCCACGTCGGCCCGCCGCGCCGCTACCTCGCCGCCAAGGGCCAGTTCCTGGAGCACTCGCCGTACTGCGAGCGGGACCAGCGCGGACCGACCGAGCCGCTGCTGGTCGACGGCACCGACGTGGACGTCTACGTGCGGCACCGCGCCGGCCTGACCCGCTACACCTACGCCCACCACCCGTTCGACGTGGTCGGCTGGGACGGCTGCCTGTACCCGTGGGTCTTCAACATCGCCGACTTCGAACCCATCACCGGCCGCGTGCACCAGCCGCCGCCGGTGCACCAGACGTTCGAGGGGCCGAACTTCGTGGTGTGCTCGTTCTGCCCGCGCAAGGTGGACTACCACCCGGAGTCGATTCCGGTGCCGTACAACCACGCCAACGTCGACTCCGACGAGCTGCTGTTCTACGTGCGCGGCAACTATGAGGCCCGGAAGGGCTCGGGCATCGGGCTGGGCTCGCTGTCGCTGCACCCGTCCGGCTTCACCCACGGACCGCAGCCCGGCGCGGTGGAGGCGTCACTCGGGGTGGAGTACTTCGACGAGACGGCGGTCATGGTGGACACGTTCCGGCCGCTGGAACTCGGCGAGGCCGCGGGCGCCTGCGAGGACCCGCGGTATGCGTGGACATGGTCCGGACGGGGCCCTGATCTCTGACTTTCCCTTCCGGCGCTTTCAAGTTAGGCTAGCCTAACTGGAGGTGCAGCCGTGGGTCAGACAGTCCGCCGACCGCCATGTCCCCAACCGGCCGACCGGGCGCGCACGATCGCCGCCCGAGGTGGCAGAGCCAGTGTGCTGCGCACCGGCGTGGAGGACGCCGACCGGATCGAACCGCACCTACACCACGTGCACGCCGACGGCGCCGTGACGGTGCTGCTGCCCGACGACCACCCGCTCGTCCGCATGGCCACCGGCGAGGACGTCGCCGCCATGGTGGAACTGGCCGACCGGGCGCCGGTGGCGCTGCGCGAACCGGTCCGCGGACTGCTGTGGATCACCGGGTGGCTGCGCGCACTGGGCGGTGCCGACGCCCGGCGCGCGGCCCTGGCCGTCGCGGAGGAACTGGCCGACAGCCGGCTGCTGGACGTCGGCCACGGCATGACCGCGCTGCGGCTCACGCCGGTGTCCCTGGTGCTCGCCGACGGCGAGGGCACCTGCTCGCTGCGCCCCGCCGAGTTCGGATCGGCCCGGCCGGACCCGTTCTGCCGGCACGAGGACCACTGGCTGCGCCACCTCGAACTGGCCCACCGCGACGTCGTCGGCATGCTCACCCGGCTGCTGCCCGACCACCTGCGCGGCGGGCACGTGCGGCCGCTCGGCCTGGACCGCTACGGCCTGCGGCTGCGGGTCGAGACCCCCGACGGTGACCACGACGTGCGACTGGCGTTCTCCGAACCCGTCGACACGCCCGGCGCGCTGGGCAGCGAACTGCGCCGGATGGTCGGCTGCCCGTTCCTCAACCAGGTCCGTTAACCCACTTCCGGCGGGAAGCCGCCGGTCGCCACCGGACTCCAGCGCTCGATCGTCAGCCGCACCAGCGACTTGCCCTGCCGCCGCATCGCCTCCCGGTACTCGTCCCAGTTCGGGTGCTCCCCGGAGATGACGCGGAAGTACTCCACCAGCGGCTCCAACGCCTCCGGCAGGTCCAGCACCTCGGCGGTCCCGTCCACCTGCACCCAGGCGTCGTTCCAGTCGTCCGACAGCACGCACATCGACGCGCGCCGGTCGCGGCGCAGGTTGCGGACCTTGGCGCGCTGCGGGTAGGTGGACACGACCACCCGCCCGTCGCCGTCCACGCCGAAGGTCACCGGCGACAACTGCGGCCGCCCGTCCGCCCGGGTGGTCACCAGGACGCCCCGGTGGCGGTGCCG
>DATEPR010000140.1:0-6761 GCA_035273045.1 Pseudonocardiaceae bacterium
CTCTGGTGGAAGGCATGGAGCCCGACGTTAGGCACCATCGGTTACCCGCCGATGGCACCACGTTTCAGCAGCGCGAACGAGCCCGCACAGCCACCGCCGGGCCACCGTGAGTCCTGGTGGCTCAGCCGGTGGCCGGGCAGGTCCGGGGCCCTCGGGTCTTGGCATGGCTGGTGAGGGTGATCGGCGCGGCGGTGGGCAGCGCGGCATGGACGGTGCACACGATCTGGTCGACGGCCGTGGTGGACAGCGTCGTGACGTCTGCCGACACGACGACGTCGACGTTGCCGGACGCATCGATGGTGACCGTGACCGGGTCGAGTCCGGTGGGGACCTGGCTGGTCAGGTTCGCGGCCCGCTCGTCGCCGTTGGGTCCGTGCTGGAGCAACACCAGTGCCTGCTGGGGCGAAAGGCGTTGGCGCGTCGGGCGAAACACCGGCGTCAGCGAGGAGTTGTCGAGAAAGTAGAGTGCCACGCCTCCCACCTGTTCAGTAGGTGCCGGCCCGCCGGTGATCACTCCGCTGGGCCGCACCCCGCAGCCGGCGGTGAGCACGGCGATCAGCATGACCCAGGCGAGCAGGTGTCGTCTGCTCATCGGGGGTCTCCGGATTCGCTGTCGGGCCGCGGCAGGTGCAGGGTGAACACCGCTCCGGCGTCGGGCCGGTTCGCGGCGGTCAGGCCGCCGCCGTGCAGCCGGGCGTTCTCCCAGGCGATGGCCAGGCCGAGGCCGCTTCCCTCGGAGCGCGCCCTGGCGGTGTCGGCCTTGTAGAACCGGTTGAACACGTGCGGCAGCACGTCGGGGGCGAGCCCTGGCCCGCTGTCGCTGACCTCAATGTCCAGTTGGTCCGGTCGAGCGTGCGCGCGCACGGACACCGGGGGCGCGCCGTGCTGGAGCGCGTTGCTGACCAGGTTCGCGATGATCACGTCCAGCCGGCGGGGGTCCAGGCGGGCGATGACGCCGACGGGTAGGTCGGTCCGCACGCGGTCGGACCAACCGCGGGCGCGCAGCGTCGCGCGGATCGCCTCGGCCACGTCGACGTCGTCGAGCACGAGCGTCGCGGTGCCGGCGTCGAACCGGCTGACCTCGATGAGGTCGTTGACCAGCCGGGTGAGCTTGTGGGTCTCCTCACTGACCAGGCGGGCGGCCTGTCCGGCGTCACCCGGCAGGCGTTGCGCCTCGTCGTCGAGGACGTCGGTGACCGCGGTCATCGCGGCCAGCGGGGTGCGCAGCTCATGGGACACGTCGGCCACGAAACGCCGCGCCTCGGACTCCATCCGGCGCAGTTCGCCGACGTGCCCTTCCAGCGTTTCCGCGGTGTTGTTGAACGTGCGCGCGACGTCGGCCAGCTCGTCCGTGCCAAGGACCAGTGCGCGGGCAGTCAGGTCCCCCTCGCCCAGCCGGTTGGTCGCCCGGCGCAACTCGCGCACCGGGCCGAGCACGCCGCGGCCGGCCAGCAGTGCCAGCAGCACGGCGAACACCAGCGCCACCGCTCCGGTGACCCATGCCCGGGTGGCCAGCAGGCCGATGCTCTGCTGTTCGGGCTCCAGGCTGCGCACCGAGTAGATCTCCAGCTCCGGCGGCAACGTGACCCCGTCACGCAGGACGATCCGCAGCTGGGTGCCGATGACCAGCACGGGCCGTCCCGCCACCAGTACCCGTTGCCACACAACGCGTCCCTCGCGCACCGCGTTCCGCAGTTCCGGCGCCAGCGTGTCCACGTCCGGGCCGCCCACCGACCGGATGTCCCGATAGACGGCGACCGCGGTGTCGTCACGGTCGGACAACCGACCGGCGATGGCGTCGAGCTCGGCCTGGCTGGGCGGCAGGCCACCGGGCCCCAGGCCGCCGGGCGGCAACAGGGTCTCGATCCGCTCGGTCAGTGTCAGCACCGCGGTGTCCTGCGTCTTCTGCAGGATGATGTCGCGCGCCTGGACGTAGTCGACGCCGGCGACGAGCACGGCGGTGCTCACCCCGAGCAGCACGAAGGCGACCAGCAGGCGGGTGCGCAGGCTCCGGACGCCGCCCAGGAACCGGGCCGCCGCGTTCACAGCGGTCCGAACCGATAACCGAACCCCCGTACGGTCTGGATGTACACCGGCGCCGCGGAATCGTCCTCGATCTTCGCGCGCAGCCGCTGCACGCAGGCGTCCACCAGCCGGGAGTCGCCGAGGTAGTCGTGTTCCCACACCAGTTCGAGCAGTTGCTGCCGGCTCAGCACGCGGCCCGGCGTCGCCGACAGCTCCAGCAGCAGGCGCAACTCGGTCGGCGCGAGACCGACCGGCCGACCCTGTTTGCTGACCACGAGTGCCGCCCGGTCGATGGCGAGGTCACCGTGTCGCTCCACCGGTGGTGGCCCGACGTTCGCCGGGCCGCCACCGCTGCGCCGCAGCACCGCCCGGATGCGCGCCTCAAGCACCCTCGGCTGCACCGGCTTGACCACGTAGTCGTCAGCGCCGGCCTCCAGTCCGGCCACCACGTCCATGTCGTCGTTGCGCGCGGTCAGCATGATGATCGGCAGGTCGCCGTCGGTGCGAATCCGGCGGCAGATCTCGAATCCGTCCATCCCCGGCAACATGAGATCCAGGACCACGACGTCGGGCGGCGTGGCACGCAACAGAGCCAGCCCCTGCTCGCCGGTGCCGGCGGCGTCGACGGCATGTCCCTGCCGGGTCAACGCCAGCTCCAGACCGGTACGCACCGCGCGGTCATCCTCGATCAACAGCACTCGGGACATGGGCTCACTATCGCAGTGTTGCCCGGCGACCGCGCTCCGACGGGCTCGCCGTGGCGTACCGTCCACCCAGGATTCTCCGCCATCGGCTTCATGGTCGCCGGGATTTGTCCCGGCGGTGTTCGCGGCATGTTCTGGTTCTGTCACGGATCGGCGGCCCTGGCGGCTCGTGTCGGACCATTTCCCGGCTGTCGCCGTCGCATGACACAACGCGGATCAGACGCGCGCATTCGCTGCCGACAGTGGGCGCCATGGTCGAAACCGAATCCCGCTCCGTGCGGCTGCGTGCCGTCGTCACCAAACTGATCGCCCGATGCCTGCTGCCCCTGGCCGCGCTTCGAGCACCCGGCCGGGCCCGCTGGCTCGCCTGCCAGTGGGCGCTGGGCATCCGGTTCCCGGCGGAAGATCTCGAAGGGCTGTCCTGTTCCGCGCGTGCCGCGTTCACCTCCGCCCGTGCCGAGGCGTTCTGGCGGCACGGGCAACTGATCGGCCTCACCTCCGGCCACCGGGACGCCGCCGAGCAGCATCGGATGTTCACCGCGGAGGTCCGCCGCACCGGCTCGACATCGGCGGCCCGTCGCCGGGTGCTCCCACCAGAGGAATCCGCCCATGTCGCGGGCATCGCCTTCGACGTGCGGCCGGCCGGCGGGGCACGCTGGCTTGAGCGGCACGGCCACCGGTACCACCTGTACCGCCGCTACGACAACGAATGGTGGCACTTCGAGTACCGGCCCGAGTACGCCGGACAGGCACCCCCACGCCGCCCGCACCCCGGTGCGCCGGCCGACGCTGTAGCACAACCGTGACACGATGATCACAGCTTGCGGAAGTCGTCCAGCCACGGTGAACGCATGCGACCCGACGAGGCGGTGGCCGGGACGGTCACGGCACCGCACGCGCACGCCGTCGTGCACCTGGACGCCGTGGCGCACAACACGGCGCTGCTCGCCGCGGCTACGACGGCGGCGGTGATGGCGGTCGTCAAGGCCGACGGCTTCGGTCACGGGGCCGTGCCAGTGGCGGGCGCCGCGCTGTCCTCCGGTGCGACCTGGCTGGGCGTGACGACCTGCGCCGAGGCACTGCACCTGCGCGCGGCCGGCATCACCGCCCCGATCCTCAGCTGGCTGCACAGCCCGCTGGAGGACTTCGGTGCCGCGCTGCTGGCCGAAGTGGACCTGTCGGTGTCCTCCCGAGACCATCTGCGTGCGGTCGCGGCGAGCGCGGCGCGGCTGGGCGTCACCGCCGAGGTGCACCTGAAGGCGGACACCGGACTGCACCGCAACGGCGCGCGACCCGAGGAATGGCGAGAGCTGGTGCGCCTGGCCCGCGACCTGGAGACCACCGGGCACGTGCGGGTGCGGGGCGTCTGGTCGCACCTGGTCAGCGGAACGAAGGCGGCCGAGGACATGACCCGGTCGCAGGTCAGGCTGTTCGACGAGGCGGTCGAGGTCGCGCGTGGCGCCGGTCTGCGGCCGGAGATCCGCCACCTGGCGAACTCGGCGGCGGCCCTCGGCGCTCCGCGGACCCACTACGAGCTGGTCCGTCCCGGCATCGGGCTCTACGGGGTGGAGCCGGATCCACGGCGCGTCTACGGGTTGCGCGGCGCCATGACCCTGCGCGCGAACCTGATCCTGGTCAAGCGGGTGCCGGCCGGCAGCGGCGTCTCCTACGAGCACGACTACGTCACCGACCGCGACACCACGCTCGCGCTGGTGCCCCTGGGCTACGCGGACGGTCTGCCCTGGGCCGCGGCCGGGCACGCCGAGGTCTCGATCGCCGGCCGCAGGCATCCGGTGGCCGGCCGGATCGCGATGGACCAGTTCGTCGTCGACGCCGGTGACGCCACCCCCCAGATCGGCGACGAGGTCGTCGTGTTCGGACCCGGCACCGACGGGGAGCCGACGGTGGCCGACTGGGCCAGGTGGGCGCGCACCGTCCCACACGAGATCGTCACCGGAATCGGCCCTCGGGTGGCGCGCCGCCATGTCCACACGTGCGCCCGCCGGACGGCGGAATCCGAAGAGTCCGAGGAGTCACTGCATGTCTGAGCCGAAGATCCGACTCGCCGTCCTGTTCGGTGGGCGCAGCGGTGAGCACGAGGTGTCGTGCCAGTCGGCGGCGAGCATCCTGGTCAGCCTCGACCGGGAACGGTACGAGGTCCTGCCGGTGCGGATCGGCCGGGACGGTGTGTGGGCCAGCGTTCCTGCCATGCCCGACCTGCCGACCGTCGAGGAGGTTCTGCGGTGGCAGCGGAACGGGTTCCCCGAGGCCGGCGACACCACGCCGGCGAGCAGCATCCTCGCCACCGCACGCGAGCTCATGTGGTGTGACGTGGTGTTCCCGGCGTTGCACGGCCCCTGCGGGGAGGACGGCACCGTCCAGGCGATGCTGGAGGGACTCCAGATCCCGTACGTCGGCAACGGCGTCGCGGCCAGTGCGCTGAGCATGGACAAGGAGTACACGAAGAAGATCGCCGCATTCGCGGGTCTCGCGGTGGCCGAGGGCGTCGTGCTGCGCAGGGGGCAGCACGACCTGTCCCCGGAGGACCGCGACCGGTTGGGACTCCCGGTGTTCGTCAAGCCCGCCCGCGAGGGCTCCAGCATCGGCGTGTCCAAAGTGGAGGACTGGGCCGAGTTGCCGGAAGCCGTCGACCGGGCGCGCGGGAGTGACGACAAGGTACTGGTGGAGGCGGCGGTCCCCGGCCGGGAGATCGACATCGGAGTGCTCGAACGCCCGACCGGCGACGTCGAGGTCAGCCCGCCGATGGAGATCCTGCCGTCCACCGGACACGCCTTCTTCGACTACCAGGCCAAGTACGCCGACTCCGCCACCGTGTTCGACGTCCCCGCCCGGCTCGACCCGGCGACCACCCACGCCATCGGCCAGGACGCGCTCCGCCTGTTCCGCGAGTTGGGCTGCTCCGGCCTCCTGCGGGTCGACTTCTTCCTCCGTCCCGACGGCACCAGGATCCTCAACGAGGTCAACACCTTCCCGGGGTTCACCAGCGTCTCCCAGTACCCGCGGATGTGGCAGGCGGCCGGCCTCGGCTACGGCGACCTCCTCGACGTCCTGGTCGACACCGCCCTCGCCAACCAGAGGACACTCCGCCAGTCAGATCCGGCGCACCCTCGCGTCATGCGATTCTCGACCGGTGAGCGGTGTGGAGCACGTGACGGTGCTGCGCGGTGGACTGCCGTGTCCGGGAGTCAGGGCCGGCCGGGTCGCGGCCTATGAGTTCGATATCCCGGACGGGATGTACGTCCGCCCGGGCGCCGGGCGGCGGCAGCGGGCCTTCCTGCTGCTGGACGAGTCGGCCCAGCTCGATCAGCCGGTGGTGTTCCGGCCGAACCGGGCCGGCTGGTGGTACGTCGACCTGGTGGAGATCCGGGAGCGGGGTCGGACGATCCATGTCGTCGACCACTACGTCGACATCGTCGTCGGCCCGCCCGGCTTGCCCTACCGGGTGCTGGACCTGCACGAACTGGGTGACGCACTGACCTCCGGCGCGCTCACCGTGGCGCAGGTCGCCCACGTGCTGGCCGCCACCCAGGCGTTCGTGGACCGGCATCTACAGGGCGAGAACCACCACGGGCCGGACTGGCCGGACTTCCCGCCGGCCGCGCTGGCGCCGGTACGCGAGGTCGAGATTCCCGCTCACTGACGTTTCCGGCCGACACCCTGGAACAGCACTGCCGTCGTGGGCACCGGCACGAGCCGGACGGTGTCGGTGCGGCTGGCCAACCACCGGGTGACGTCGCCGGCGGCGGGGCGGATGCCGCGCAGGGCAAGGGAAACGCCGTGCCGCGCGCATTCGGCGACCAGCCGGCGGCGGTTGACGAACAGGGCCGGGTCGTGGATGCCGGGCGGCGCGGCGCCGGGTATCCGCTCGCCCACGGTAACGGCGATCAGCCGCGCCAGCGGCGTGTCGGCGAGGGTGTCCAGCACGAGCAGCCCGCCGGGCCGGAGCAGGCGGCACGCCTCGGCGACCGCCGCCGGAAGGTCCGTGACGTGTTCGAGGATCTCGCCCGCGCA
>DATEPR010000141.1:0-7427 GCA_035273045.1 Pseudonocardiaceae bacterium
CGGCGGCGAGGGCGGCGGGATCGTGGTGCTCAAGCTGCTGCGCGACGCGATCGGCGCGGGCGACAACGTGCAGGCGGTACTCAAGGGCATCGCGGTCAACCACAACGGGTACCGGATGGCGAGCATGAGCGCGCCCAGCCAGCTCGCCCAGACCGAGGTGATCGCCGACGCCTGGCGGGACGCCGGAGTCGACCCGCGGACCGTCCGCTACGTCGAGTGCCACGGTTCGGCCACCCCGCTGGGCGACGTCGTGGAGGTCGATGGGCTGCGCCGGGCATTCGTCGACGCGGGCGTGCGAACGCCCAGCTGTGTGTTCGGCTCGATCAAGGGCAACATCGGGCACCTGGACAACGCCGCCGGGATCGCCGGGCTGCTCAAGGTCGTGCTCAGCGTGCGGCGCGGCGTGCTCTACCCGACGGCCCACTTCAGCTCGCCCAACCCGTTGCTCGACCTCAGCGGCCCGGTCCAGGTGAACGTGGCCTTGCGGGACTGGCCGGACGAGCCGGGCACCCCGCGGCGGGCCGGGCTGAGCTCGTTCGGCCTGACCGGCACCAACGCGCACGCCGTAGTCGAACAACCACCGCCACCCCCCGTGGCACCGGGTCCCGCGCGGGCTTGCGAACTGGTGACCCTGTCCGCACGGTCGGCGGCCGCGCTCGGCCGGTACCGCGACCGGCTCGCCGACTTCGCCGAACGAACCGGCCACGACCTGGCCGAGATCGCGCACGCGATGAACCGGGGCCGGGACGACTACCCGTACCGGATCGCGGTCACCGCCGAGGACCGCGCCGAACTGGTGACGGCGTTGCGCCGCGTCCCCGTGCCGGACACACCGGTTCCGGACGAGCCACCGGTCGTGCTGCTGTTCTCCGGTGACGGCGGGGTGGACCCCGAATGCTGGCAGGGGCTGTGCGCGGCGTTCGGCGACCTGCCGGCGGACCCTGGGCCGGACGGTTCGGCCGCGCGGCTGGTCGCGGTGCAGTCCGCGCTGCACCGGCTGGCGTGCTCGCTCGGCCTCACCGGCAACCACCTGGTCGGGTCCGGCGCGGGCAACGTGGCCGTGCGGATCGCCCGCGCCGAACTGTCCCTTGCGGACGGACTGGCCGCGGTCGCCGGCCAGGCGCTGACCACCGACGTGGACCGGGACCGGCTGCACCAGGCGGTGCGCGGATTCGTCCGTGACGGCGCCGTCCTGGTGGAGCTGGGCGCCGGCGGCGTGCTGTCCCGCACGATCCGTCGCATCGCCCCCGAACTGGGATGTGTGGAGCTGGTCGCCGGTGTGGGACGGCGGGGCGTGCTCAGGCAGCTCGGATCGCTGTACCGGCTGGGCGTGCGGCTGGACTGGGACCGCTACTACCAGGGCGCGGCCGTCGCCCGGATCGAGGCGCCGACCTACCCGTTCGACCCGATCCGGTGTTGGTGCCGGCCGGCCGGGGAGGTGCCCGAGGGCGACGAGTCCGCCGAACCCGTCCGGACCGCGAGCGCGCGGGCCGGCACCGAACGGCGGATCGCCGAGGTGTGGCGGGACGTGCTCGGCGCCGAGGAGCTGGCACCCGACGCGCACTACTTCGCGCTCGGCGGCACCTCGATCGCCGGGATCAGCGTGCTGCGCACGGTGGAGCGTGACTTCGGCGTGGCACTCACGTTCGCGGACCTGTACGCCCATCCGACGGTGCGCGAGTTCGCCGAGCGGGTCGACCAGCTGTGCGCGGCGGCCGACCGGCCCGCCGACGACCGCGCCATCCCGTGCCTGCGCCGGGGTGGGGCGTTGCCGGTGTCGTTCGGCCAGGAGCAACTGTGGTACCTCGACCAGCTCAATCCGGGCACCGCGCTCTACAACATCCCGCACGACCTCCGGTTGACCGGCACCGCCGACCACGCCGCCTTGGCCGGGGCCGTGCGCGACCTGATCGCGCGACACGAGGTGCTGCGCACCCGCGTCGCGGCAGACGACGACGGCGAGCCACACGCATGGGTCCGCGCCGGCGAGCCGGACCTGCGGGTGGTCGACCTGACCGGACTGTCCGAAGTGGACCGGATGCGCGAGGCCCGCGAACTGGCCGCGGCCGAGGCCGTCCGCCCGTTCGACCTGGCCGCCGGACCGCTGGTGCGCACCGTGCTGCTGCGGCTGGCCGACGACGACCATGTGCTGGTGTGGACGTACCACCACATCGTCTTCGACGGCTGGTCGCCGACCGTGTTCTTCCGCGACCTCGCCGAGCTGTACCGGGCCAGGCTGGCCGGCCGGACACCGGCGCTGCCCGAATTGCCCGTGCAGTACGCGGACTACGCCGGCTGGCAGCGGAACCAGCTCACCGGTGCCACACTGGCGCGTGGCCTGGAGTTCTGGCGGGCCGAGCTGGCCGGGCTGCGGCGGGACGACCTGCCGCTGGACCGGCCGCGGCCACCGGTCCAGACCGGCCACGGCGCCCTGGTGGAGTTCAGCGTGGACGCCGACCTGGCCGGCCGGGTGCGCCGGTTCAGCCAGCGGCACGGGGTGACCACGTTCGTCACGATGCTCGCGCTGGTCGACGTGTTGCTGCACCAGTGGGCGGGTCTGACCGACGTGGTGATCGGGGTGGCGACGTCGGGCCGGGTGAACCCGGCGACGCACGACTTGATCGGCTACTTCAACAACGTGCTGCCGTTCCGCACCCCGGTGCGCCCCGATGTGCCGTTCACCGACCTGGTCCGGCGTTGCGCGTCCACCGTGGCCGGGGTGCTGGACCACGAGGAGATGCCACTGGAGAAGATCGTCGCCGAGGTGTGCGGCCGGCGCGACCCGGACCGCCACCCGCTGTTCGACGTGGCCTACACCTACCAGAACGTGCCGCAGAACACCGCGGAACTCGCCGGCCTGCGCTGTTCGCGGCTGCTGGACGACGAGGGCTCGATAGTCGGGATCGCGCCCGGCACCGCCAAGTTCGACCTCACCGTCGGCGTCATCGACCAGCACGAGGGGCCGATGGGTGGCTACCTGGAGTACGCCACCGCCCTGTTCGACGCCGGCACCGTCCGCCGGCTCGCCGGCTGGCTGCCCGCGCTGCTCGCCGCCGCCCTGGACGACCCGGACCGGCCGATCGCCGACCTCGCGCGGCCCGGCGACGGTGAACCCGGCGCGGTACGACTGGTCGAGCAGTGGGCGGCACGCACGCCCGAACATCCTGCGGTGCAGGACGCCGAGGGCAACACGCTCACCTACCGCGAGCTCAACCGGCTGGCCAACCGTCTCGCCCGGGGGCTGGCCGAGTCCGGAGTCGGGCCGGACGTCGCGGTGCCGGTCGCCGCGTCACGTGGTTTCGGGCTCGTCATCGGCTGGCTGGCCGTCGCCAAGGCGGGCGGTGCCTACGTGCCGATCGACATGTCCGCACCGGCGGCGCGGATCGACGAACTGGTGGCCGGGACGGGCGGTCCGGTCGTGCTCACCGACGACGACCTGCGCGTCGAGCCGACGAGTGAGGCCGACGACGACAACCCGCGCCCCACGGCCGGACCGGCGAACCTGGCCTACGTCGGCTACACCTCCGGCTCCACCGGCCGGCCGCAGGGCTGCCAGATCGAGTGGCACAACCTCACCGACGTCGTGCGCTGGTACCGGGACACCGCCGGGATCACCGAGCACGACCGGCTGCTCCAGGCCGTCTCGCCCGGGTTCGACGCCGCCGCGCTGGAGGTCTGGGGCGCGCTGTGCTGCGGCGCGACCGTCTGTGTCCTGCCCACCATGCTGACCGAACCCGGCCGGCTGCTCGGCTGGATCGCCGAACAGCGGGTGACCGTGGCCTTCCTGCCCACGCCGCTGGCCGAGGTCGTGCTCACCGAAGGCGAGTGGTCCGCCGACCTGCGGCTGCGGGTACTGTGCACCGGCGGGGACCTGCTGCGGTTCCGGCCACCCGCCGACGCGCCGTTCCGCGTGCTGAACCTCTACGGCCCGACCGAGTGCACGGTCGCGTCCACCGCCGGGTACGTCGGACCGGGGGACACCGTGCCCGGCATCGGCCGGCCGGTCACCGGCACGGCGATCCACCTGCTCGACCCCTGCCTGCGGGAGGTCCAAAACGGACAGTGGGGTGAGGTGTACGTCGGTGGGGCCGCCGTCGGGCGCGGCTACCACCGCAAGCCCGGCCTGACCGCCGCGCGTTTCGTAGCCGATCCGTTCGCCCGGCGGGCCGGTGCCCGCATGTACCGCACCGGCGACCTGGCCCGGATCGATCCGGACGGCACACTGCGGTTCGGCGGCCGAGTCGACGACCAGGTGGAGATCCGCGGCCAGCGCGTCGAGCCCGCGGAGGTCGAGCGGACGTTGACCGCCCACCCCCGGGTGCGGGAGGCGCTGGTCATGACGTCCGCCGCGCCGAGCGGATCGGCCAGGCTCGTGGCCCACGTGACCGGGGACGCGCCCGATCCCGCCGAACTGGTCGACTGGGCGGCTGCCCGGCTGCCCGGATACATGGTGCCCGCCGAGGTGGTCGTGTCCGGCAGCCTGCCCCGAACCCCGAACGGCAAACTCGACCGGAGGAGCCTGCGCGCCATGCCCACCCCATCCACCATCCACAATGGAGCGAACGGCCACGCCGAGCGGATGCTCACCGAGATCTGCGCCGACCTGCTCGCCGTACCCGAGGTCACTCCGAGGGACAACTTCTTCGACCTGGGCGGCGACTCCATCCTCGGCGTGCGGGTCGCGGCCCGCGCCGCCAAGGCAGGTGTGCAGTTCACACCCCAGCAACTGCTGCAATGCCACACCATCGGTGAACTCGCCGCGGCCGCGATCGTCGACGAGCCGGACCCGGTCGGGCCGACGATCGCCGAGCCGCCGCCCAGCGCCCCGCCGGGCCGGGGCATTCCGCTGACCCCCATCATGCACAACTTCCTGGAACGGCTGCCGTCCGGCGCCAGGGGCTTCGTCGAGGTGCACGCACTGGAAACGACCCGGTGGATCGGCGCGGACACGGTGCGGACGGCGGTGACGCACCTGCTGGCGATGCACGAGCCGCTGCGGTACCGGCTGTGCCGCAACGCCCTCGGCGCCCGGTTCGAGTGCGGCACGGTCGACCCGGCCGCCGTGTTCGACACCAAGGTGCTGCCACCGCTGACCGACGATGACGAGCTCGCCGTGGTGACCGAGGACTGCCAGGCCATGCAGGACGACCTCGACCCGCACCACGGTTCGGTGATCCGGGTCCGCCACTACGACCGCGGCCGGCGCCGCGGCTGCCTGATCGTCCTGCTGGTCAACCATTTCGTCTTCGACAACATGTCGACCGTGGTGCTCCTCGACGACCTCGACACCCTGCTGACCGACCTGACCGCCGGGCGGACGGCGGCAGCGGCGCCGCAGCCGCCGAGGTGGCGGGAGTGGTCCCGGCACCTGCGGGACATGGCGTCGTCCGACGAACTGGCCGCGGAGCTGACCTACTGGACGGCGACCCTGGGCGCCGGTGCCGGCATGGGACCGATCGGCGGCACGGGTGGCGACGGGGTGGCCGCCGCCGACCGGACGATCGTCCCGGACCGGGTCGCCGACGTGCTCATCGCGGGAGCCGGGCAGGGCAGGGAGGCGGCGCTCTGCGCGGCGGCCTGCGGGCTGGCGAGGTGGCGCGGCACGACGAGCGCGTACCTGATGACCGAGGGGGAGGCCACGCCCAACGTGTACCGGCCGGCCGGGTGCGGCCCGTCCGTCGGCTGGTTCACCACGCTGCACCCGATGGTGCTGCCGGTCGAGCCGGGCATGAGCGTGCGCGACTGCCTGCCGGTGGCCGCGGACCGCATCCGGTCGGTGCCCAACGACGGCGTGGGGTACGGGGTCCTGCGCCACCTCGCGCCGCACTCCGCCGCCGTGGCCCGGCTGCGGTCCCTGCCCGAACCCGACGTCATCATGCTGCACGGCCCGAGCGACGCGGGTGCGTTCGACTCGGGGGTCCGGCTGCTGCGCACCCGTTGGGACCTGTCGGTCAACCTGAAACAGCCGGTGATGTCCTGGTTCCCGGTGATCGTGTCCTCGGCCGTGCGTGAGGGCGGGTTGCGGGTCGTGGTGGCCAGTTCCGGCGCGCTGGGCCAGGAGGAGATCGACCACCTGGCCGACGAGATCGTCGGCGCGTTCATCGAACTGGCGGCGCCGTGATCGCCCTGTCCGCGATGGCCCACTACCTGCCGGACTCGTCGATCGCCGTCGCCGACCTGCCGGAACTGGCTTCCTTGTCCGAAATGGACCGTGCTGTCTGCGCGGCCCTGGGCATCAACCAGGTACCGGCCGACGACTCGCTGTGCGCGGTCGACCTGGCCGCCATGGCCGGCCGGAAGGCACTCGCCAACGCCGGCCTCGAAGCGTCCGATGTGGACGCATTGATCACTGTCGAGTCCCGCGCACCGGACACGCTGGTCAGCTCCGAGTGCACCCGCCTGCAGGCCGCGCTCGGCGCGCGACGGGCCATGGCCTTCACCGTCGGCGGGCTGGGTTGCGCCTCACTCACACCGGCCCTGCTCGCCGCCCGCGGCCTCCTGCACGCCGACCCGGACCTGGCGACCGTCCTGGTGGTGCACGGCAGCAAGCCGGCGACACCCCACCGCTACCGGCATCCGGTCACGGTGAACGGCGACAGCGGCGGCGCACTCGTGGTGTCGCGGCACGGGACCGTGCGGATCCGCGACATCCTGCTGGAGACCGACGGCGCGTACGCCGACCTGTTCCGCGTGGTCTACCGGGACCGGGTCTTCCAGCAGTGGCGGGAAGAGTGCACGGACACGCCGCTGTACACGTTCCGGCTGGCCGTGGAGACCCGCAACCGCCTGCGCGCGCTCAACACCCGCATCCTGGACCGCAACGGCCTGCGCCAGGCGGACATCGCCTGCTACGTAAGCCAGAACCTGTCATTGGGCGCGTTCGGCACGTACGAGGACGCGCTGGGTATCCGAATCGCCAAGCCGTGCCTGAACAACCTGGCCCAACACGGCCACCTGGGCCCCAACGACGTGTTCCTCAACCTCGCCGACGCCATGGACCAGGGCCACCTCCCAACCGGCAGCCGAGCCATCCTCCTGAACACCAGCCCAGCCGCCGCCTGGAGCGCCCTCCTCATCGAGACCGGCCCCGACCCCGGCACAACCCACCACCTGTGATCCACGAACGGGTGCATTGCCGATGAGTCCGTGACTCCTACAATTCGGCAAAGAAGGACGGGTCGATCGTGACGTCCTCGACAGTGCGTATTTCGGCGGGAACCACCCGGCTAGCGCAGTTCGCCCACGCCACACCAGGCCAGCGGTCGCGCGGTGTCGGTCAGGTCGGGCGACGTGGTCGGACGCCAGTCCGGGATGAACACGACACCGGGTTCGAGCAGGTTCCACCCGTCGAACAGCGCGGTGACCTCGGCGCGGTCCCGGCAGTAGAGCGGATTGCTGGTGTCCTTGTACGCCTCGCAGAAGGCCAG
>DATEPR010000142.1:0-3361 GCA_035273045.1 Pseudonocardiaceae bacterium
CCCTGGACCAGGCCGAACGCCTGGCGCAGGTGCTGGACGAACTGCTGGCGGCGGCGCTGGCGGCCCGCTCGGCCGAGGCCCAGCCGATCAACCTGGCGCTGCGCCTGCCCACGATGGTCGCCGAGTGGCGGGAACTGCTCCGCGCGAAGGGCCGCACGCTGCGCCTGCGGGTGCCGGAAGGACTGCTGGCCAGGGCGACGCCGGGCCGGTTGCGCGAGTCGTTGGGTGTGCTGCTGGAGAACTCGCTCAAGTACGGGAACGGAACGGTGCAGGTCGCGGCCCGGCGGGGGGACGGGATGGTGCTCATCGAGGTGAGTGACGCCGGCCCCGGCGTGCCGGACGAGTTGGCGGCGCACATCTTCGAGCGGGGCGTGTCCGGCGGCGGGTCGACCGGGGTGGGGCTGGCGCTGGCCAGGGCGTTGGTGGACGCGGACGGTGGCCGGTTGGAGTTGGCGGTGTTGCGACCGCCGACGTTCCAGTTGTTCCTGCCGGTGGCGAAGGCCGAGGACGTGGTGGCGACGCCGTGGCGAACCGAGGTCGGCCCACGCTGAGCCGCCGTTGGCCGGTCGCGGGCGTCAGGCGACCTGTTCGTCGGTGTCCTGGCCGTCCACGGACCGCAGCCGGCGCACCCGGCCGGGGCGGACGTTCTCGTCCGGGAAGACCCACTTCTTGAACGCCCACCAGCGGAACACCATCGCCACCAGCGTGCCGATGATCATGCCGCTGGTGAAGTCGGCGAACTCCTGGACCAGGCGGTCGACGTGCGGGACCTGGAGGTCCAGCCAGTACCGGGAAACCCACAGCGGCAGCGTGTTGAGCACCACGCCCATGCCGCTGATCAGGAAGAACAACGCGGCCTCGTGTGCCCGTTCCCGGCCGCCCCTGGTGCGGAAGGCCCACTCACGGTTCAGCACGTACGACACGATCGTGGCGATGATCACCGCGACGGCCTGGGCGGTGACCGGCTTCGCACCCAGGATGGTCAGCTTCAGGGCGTAGTTCACGACGATCGTGATCACGAAGCAGATGCCGCCCACGAAGGCGAACTTCAGCATCTCGCGGTGCTTCAGCAGCAGCGAGCGAAGTGGCGCCGGCACGTGGGCCAACGTGCTGTCGATAACGGACACCCTGCCGACTGTACCGACTCAGCACGACGCACGGTCGCCAGACGACACACCTGTGGACAACCTGAAGCAGGTGAGGCGGCATCCCGCACTCGGCGCACACCGGCCAGCACCATAATGTTGCGTGCGGGTCGTGTGGCGCCTCCGCTACTCCCTGTCGCGGGCGCGGCCGCCGCCGGAGAGGAGATCTGGTCCCGATGTCCGGTCCGTACCCGCCGGGATATCCGCCGCCGCCCGAGCAGGACGGCTGGTGGACCGGCGAGAACGGCCAGTTCGGCGTCCCCCACCAGCCCGTGCCGAACGCCGGCTGGGGCGAGCCGCCGCAGCCGCCCCGCCCGCCACGCAGCACCGGCCGGCTGATCGTCGCCGTCGTGTCCGTGCTGGTCATCGTGGGTGGCGTGGCCACCGGGATCGTGCTGCTCAACCACAAGCACAGCCGTCACCAGGCGGCCGGCCGGGCCGCCACACCCGTCTCCGTCCCATCCTCGACAGCGGAGGCCGGTGGGCTGACCGAGGCTCCCACCGACCCGAACGACCCCGGCGTGCCCAACGGTCACGCGGACCGCGCCCTGGCCGACGGCACCTGCGTCTCCGCCGTCGTGGACGACGACCGGAACTACACGGTCACCGGCACGGCCACCTGCGGGTCCGCTCGGTCGGACCTGATACTGGTCGTGTCCGTCGCCGACCTGAGCGGCTGCGCCGACCACCAGTACCTGCGGCTGTCCGCGCCGTCGTCCGGCGTCTACTGCTTCACGCTGGACATCACCAAGGGCGACTGCGTCGACGAAAATTACCTCAAGACGTCCTGTTCGGACGCTGACTTCCAGGTGCTGAGCACTGAGGACGGTCCCGGCGGCACCGAGTCCTGCACCACGTCGCCCGGCGCCACGCACTGGGTGCCGATCGGCCGTGACCCGGTCCGCGTCGGCTGCCTCGGCCGGCCGACCTCGCCCTGACTCAGAGCGAGCCGATCAACCCGAACAGTTGAGGCACCACGGGCAGGCATTCGGTGCCCGGCCGGACCTGCCCCGGCTTGGGCGGCGTGCTCACGCAGCCGGGCGGCGGCTGCTTCGTGGTCGGCGGCGTGGTCGTGGTGCTCGGCGGTGCGGTGGTCGTCCGCTCCGGCGTGGTCGTGGTCGGCGGGATGGTCGGCGGCACCGTCGGTAGCACCGGGATGGTGGTGGTCGTCGGTGGTGTGGTCGTCGGCGCCGGTGTGGTGGTGGTCGGCGACGGTGTCGGGGTCGGGCTGGGGCCGCCGCGGTGGTGCACGTCGATCCGCACGCACAACAGCCAGTCGCAGCGCGGCGCCTGGATCGTCGCGTGCGCGGTGGCGTGGGCCGTGCCGAGCGTGCCGGCCACGTCGACGGTGTCTCCCTTGGGCTCCAGGTGGAACACGCGCAGCCGGAGCCGGAACGACTGGTGCGGCGCCAGCGGCTCGTCCGTCACGCACGTGACGCCGGATTTCGAGCCCGTACAGGTGGCCGGCGGGCTGGCGAGCCAGGCCACGCCGGGCCGGTCCACCGAGACGGTGACCGGTTTGGTGCTGGTCCCGGTGTTGGTGGCGGTCACGTCCAGCACCGGCGAACCGTCCCACAGCCAGTTGAACCACGAGTCCCACTCGTCCAGGTGGGCACTCAGCGCCAGGCCGTCCACCTCGGGTGGGGGCGCCACGTGCACCCGCACCGCCACGGCCACCCGCAGTCCCATCCGCTGCCCGGCCATCACGGTCCCGGTGATGGTGCCGTCGGTAGCGTCCGGACTGGCGTCGACGCGGAAGTCCAGCACGACCGTGTCACCCGGCGCCAGGCCGTTCGGTGACGCGCACACGACCGTTCCGGTGCCGGCCGGGCAGGTCACGTTCGTCGTCGAGCCCTGCCCGCCGGCCGCGGTCGCGCCGATCGGGTGCACGTCGGAAATCGGGTGCGCCTGTATCGAATGCGGGACCAGCGGTGCCGCCGTGCCCGGTCCGACCGCCGAGATGCCCGGCGGCAGGTGCAGTGTCGCGGTCACCGCTTCGGACGGTCCGCCACCGGTGTTGGTCACGGTGATCGGCAAGTCGACCGGTCCCTGGCCTGGCGTGATCGTCACGCCGCCGTCCGGGCCGGACGCGGTCAGCACCGGCTGGCCCGGTGCCGGCGGCGGGGGAGCCGGGGCCGTGGTCGTGGGCGCCGGCGGGGTCGTGCCGGGGGCTGGTGGTGGCACTGCCGGTGTGGTGCCCGGTGCGCTCGGCGGCT
>DATEPR010000143.1:0-2204 GCA_035273045.1 Pseudonocardiaceae bacterium
CCCGACGCGCCCGCTCACCCCCGCGCGTGTCGACCCCTCGGCGGCCGACACAGCATTACGGCCGCCGGCAACCGCGCGTGTCGACCGCTCAGCGGCCATGTCACTGCCTCGCGCAACGCCGCCACCAACCGCATCCCGACCACCAGCGCCCCCACCCGCGCGTGTCGTCCGCTCGATGGCCAACTCAGCGCCCGCCAGACCACCGGTGCCCGCGCGTGTCGTCCGCTCAATGGCCAACTCATCGTCGGCCAGGTCGAGGGCCACAACTGCGTCCCGGCTGGTGATGCCCGCTGCGACCATGCGCACGTCCACCACCAGGGGCGCGCCGGCCAGCAGTGCGGCGCGGCCGGCGCACAGAGCCGCCTCGTCGGCGACTATGTCGCCCATCCAGGTGATGTCAGCCGTGGTGTGCACCACACGTTCGACCACCGCTCTGGTGAGTGGCGGCAGACCGCTGGTGTCCACTCGGGACCGCAGGATGCGGTAGGACTCGACTTCGATCGGGTGCGGACGGCGCACAGCACAACCTCTCGTCGTGTTCCGTCCAGCTACCGGACGTTTCGGCCGATCCTCACCCGTCCGCGTGCACCCCGTCAAACACGGCGGGCCGTTCTGTGATGCGCGACCATTCCGTGGTCGTCCTCACCGCCCGGCGCGGGATGCGCGTGCACATGCGCCCGCACCAGCCTGGGCAGTCCGTGCAGCAGCCGATGCTCCGCCTCGTGCGCGATCGCGTGCGCGCGGACGAGACTCAGATCACGGTCGACGACCACGGTCAACTCTGCCAGTTGACCATGACCGGACCACCGCAGCCGCACGTCCTCCACCGCCAGCACGCCGGGCGTGTCGGCCGCCAAATGGTCGACTCGGGCGACCAGGGCCGGGTCGGCGGCGTCCAGCAGGCGTCCCACCACGCCGCGGCCCGCACCTACCAGCACAGCGGCGATGGCGAGTGCCACGACCAGGCCGATCACCGGGTCCACCCACCACCAACCCACGGCCGACCCGCCGGCCGCGACCAGCACGGACAGCGACGTGAACCCGTCGGTGCGGGCGTGCAGGCCGTCGGCCACCAGCGCTGCCGAGCCGATCCGGCGGCCGGTGGTGATCCGCCAGCGCGCGGCCACCTCGTTGCCCACGAAACCGATCATCGCCGCCCCGGCCAGCGCCGGCACCTGCCGCACGTCGTGTGGTTCGGCGAACCGTCGCACCGATTCCACCAGCGCCAGCACCGACGACGCTGCCACGACCGCCAGCACGACCAGACCGGCGAAGTCCTCGGCGCGGCCGTAGCCGTAGGTGAACCGCGAGTTGGCCGCTCGCCGGCCGAGTCGGAACGCGACCGCGAGGGGGATCGCCGTGCCGGCGTCGGCGAGATTGTGCAGGGTGTCGGACAGCAGCGCGACCGAACCGGTGAGCCACACCACGCCCGCCTGCACCGCCGCCGTGGCGAGCAACACGGCGAACGAACCCCACAGCGCGCGCATGCCCGCCCGGCTGGTGGCCAGCCGCTCGTCGATCCGGTCGGCCGCATCGTGGCTGTGCGGGCGCCAGCGGAACCGCCCGTGCCCATGACCGTGCCCGTGACCGTGCGCCATGCCACAAGGCTAGCCCAGATTCGTCCATAATGGACTATTGCCAGAAGTTGCCTGTTGCCAGGCTACTGCGACAGTTCCGGCATCCACCGGTAGCCGCGCGGCGTCACCATCCGGCCGCCGGCCATCCTGGTCTGCGACGATCCCACCACCACCGTCGTCAGCATGTCGACGTCGCTGACGTCGAACTCGGCCAGCGGCGCGCACCACACCCGCTGGCCGTCCCGGCTGGCCTGCCGCACCGCACCGACCGGCGTGTCAGCCGGCCGGTGAGCGGCCAACTCGTCGAGCGCCGCCCGCAGTTGCCAGTCGCGGGCGGCCGACCGCGGGTTGTAGAAGCAGACGACGAAATCGCCTTCGGCCGCCGCCCGTACCCGCCGCGAGATCACCGGCCATGGCGTGTGCAGGTCGGACAGGCTGATCAGCACGTGGTCGTGGCCCAGCGGCGCACCGAGCAGGGCCGACGCGGCCAACGCGGCCGTCACCCCCGGCACGCCCACCACCTCGACGTCGGCCGGGCACTGTTCCAGCGCCGGGCTGGCCATCGCGTAGACACCGGCGTCACCGGAACCGATCAACGCGACCGCCCGGCCGGACGACGCCAGCTCG
>DATEPR010000144.1:0-3583 GCA_035273045.1 Pseudonocardiaceae bacterium
GGCCGGGCGCCGGCCAGCCGCAGGCCCACCCGGTAGGCCGCGATCGACTTGCAGCCCACCGCCGACGTGGCCCGCTTGGCCAGCGCCTCGCCGCAGGCCGCCGCGAACCCGGCCGCCGACGTGCCCGCCCTGACCACGTCCTCGGCCAGCACCTCCAGCCGCACGATGTCGTGCGCCCTGGCCGCCGCCAGGCCACCCAGCTCGGCCGAGGACGTGAGCAGGTCCGGCCGGTAGCCGCCGTCCACCAGGTAGTCGGACGTGCCGGTGGTGGCCAGGAAGCGCCGGTTCACCTCGTCGGCACCCAGTTCCGCGCGGCGCGCCAGGTAGCCGTCGGCGCTCGCGTGCGCGGGCAGGTCCAGCACCGGCGCGCACCAGCGCCGGATCGCCAGGCCGATGAGCGAGTCGAACAACGTCGTGCCCAGTGGGCTCGGCGCGTCGGCCTCGGTCATCAGCTCCTCGAAACCCGCCCGGTCCAGGTCACCGCGCAGCACGCCGTGACAGTGGTGGTCGACCAGCGGCACGGCGTCCCACGGCTGCGTCATGCCGGCTCCGACTCGGTGAGCCGCGTGCCCACCCGGTTGGCCAGCCGTGGCGCGAACAGCACCCCGAGCAGGGCGATGAGCAGGATTCCGCCCGCCACCACCGGGAACCACATGCCCGGCGCGGTCGTCGGGTAGGGCACCACGTTCACGTACACCGTGTAGCCCAGCAGCAGGATGCCGAGCACCGGCAGCACGATCTGCCATCGTGGCACCGCCATCCTGCGGCGCACGAACAGCAGGTTGATCGCACCGATCGTGGTGAGGATGTAGATCACCAGGATGATCAGCGTGCCGATGGTGCCCGACCAGGCGAACGTGTCGGTCGCGGTCGCGCCGAACGCCAGTGCGCACAGCAGGATGATCGCGGCGGCCACGCCGACGACCGCACACACCGCGCGGGCGGGAGTGCCCCGGACGGACAGCACGCCGATGCCACGGGTGCCCACCGCGTCCCTGGACACCGCGAACAGCAGCCGGGAACCGCCCACCACGCACGCCAGGCAGCAGCCGAACGCGCTGATCGCCGCACCCAGGCTGATCACCGCGCCGACCCACGAGCCGACGTAGCTGCTGCCCAGGTCGCCCAGCAGCGACGAGGACTGGGTGAACTTCCTGACGCCGGCCGCGTCGGTGCCGAACCCCATCGTCTCGATCGCCGTCACCACGACGAAGTAGACGCCACCGAAGATCGCGGTGCCCAGGATCGCGCGCGGGATGTTGCGGCGCGGCTCGTGCGTCTCCTCGCCGAGCGTGGCCGCCGCCTCGAACCCGGCGAAGGACAGGAAGCCGAACACGGCGCCGAGGAACACCCCGGACAGGCCGACGTCCGGACCGAACGTGAACACGCTGAGCGTGAAGCGCTCACCGCCCGGCGCGGAGCCGGACACCAGGCGCACCAGGATGACCACGGAGATCAGCAGGATCAGCACCACGGTCGCGCCCTCGATGACCAGCAGCGTGCTGGTGCCGCGCTTGGCGGGCACGATCGCCAGCCACACCGCGCCGGCCAGCGCGACGGCCACCAGCAGGAACGGCGCCCAGGACGGCGGGTTCGGCCAGATGCCGACCTCGGTGAGGAACGCGGTGCCCAGGTTGCCGGCCGCCGACGACGTCACGATCGCGTAGAACGTGTACGTGCCGAGCAGTCCGATGCCGGAGACCACGCCGGCACGTGGCCCGAGGGTGGCGCCGACGAACGCGTACACCGACCCGGCGTGCTGGTAGTACTGGCACAGCCGCACGAAGCCGTAGGCCACCAGCAGCACGCCGATGGCGGACAGGAAGAACGCCAGCGACACGGCCCGGCCGGAGTGGACGGCCGTCTGCTGCGGATTGATGTTGGCGGCCATGCTCGGCGCCATCAGCGCGACGGACAGGCCGACCGCCTGCCACACGGTCAGGTTCCTGCGCAGCCCGGGCTGCGCGGTCTGCGGGCTCGGGGTGCTGATCGCGGTTGAGGTGGGTTCGGACATGGCGACTCCCTGCGATCGCGGGACGGCGCTGCTGCACGCGCCTGGCCTGCGATAGCGTCACGCCGACGCACCGAAATGGCAAGCCCTGGAGGCCCGATGGACGACGCGGCACGCGCGGACGCCGCCGAGCGAGCCAGGTCGATGCGGCCGGCACTGGACGCGCGCGGCGTGCGGCTGGTCGCGTTGACCTGGGTGGACAACAGCGGCATCACCAGGACGAAAGCCGTGCCGGTGGACCGGCTCGACTCGGCGGCCGCGTGGGGTGTCGGCGCGTCGCCGTGCTTCGACACGTTCCTGTTCAACGACATCGGGATGACGTCCGGCGCGGTCGGCGACCTCCGGCTGCACCCGGACCTGGGCAAGCTCACCGTCCTCGCGGCACAGCCTGGCTGGGCGTGGGCACCCGCCGACCGCTACGGCCAGGACGGCGCGGTGCATCCGGGCGACCAGCGCGGCCTGGCCCGCGCCGCCGTGCGCAGGCTCGCCGAACGCGGCTACACGGCCAAGGCCGCGTTCGAGGTCGAGTGGGTGGCCGGCGAGGCTCGTGACAATGCCGATGGCGAGGACTTCCGGCCTGCCGTGCACGGTCCCGCGTACGGCCACGCCCGGCTGGTGTCCCGGTCGGACTACGTGCGCGACGTCGCGGTCGCGCTGGCCGACCAGGGGGTGGCCGTCGACCAGATCCACCCCGAGTACAGCCCCGGGCAATTCGAGGTGTCCGTGGCCGCCGCCGACCCGGTGGGCGCGGCCGACGACTACGTGCTGGTCCGGGAGACCATCCGCGCGGTCAGCCACCGGCACGGGCTGCGCGCGTCGTTCGCGCCGAAGGTGGTCGCCGACGGCGTCGGCAACGGCGGTCACGTCCACCTGAGCGTGTGGGACGGTGACCACAACCTGTACTCCGGCGGTGACGGCCGGTTCGGCCTGACCGGGAAAGGCGAGTCGTTCGCCGCCGGGATCCTGGAGCGGCTGCCCGCGTTGCTGGCGATCGGCGCGCCGTCCGTGGCCAGCTATCTGCGGTTGGTGCCGCAGCACTGGGCGGGCGCGTTCGCCGTGTGGGGCCTGGAGAACCGGGAGGCGGCGCTGCGCCTGGTGACCGGCCCGGCGGGCAGTCGCGAGTGGGCGGCGAACCTGGAGGCCAAGTGCTTCGACCAGACGGCCAACCCGTACCTGCTCGTCGCGGCACTGATCTTCGCGGGCCTGGCCGGATTGGCCGCCGACGCCACGCTGCCCGACCCGGTGGACGTCGACCCGGCACTGTTGTCCGACGAGGAACGGCAGCGCCGCGGCATCCGGCGACTGCCCGGCTCCCTGAACGAGTCGACGGCCGCGTTCGCCGCCGACCCGGTGCTCACCGACGCGTTCGGCGAGCGCCTGACGTCGGACGTGCTCGCGGTGCGGCGTGGCGAGATCGAGCACTTCGCCGGCGCGGCCCCGGACGAGATCGTGGCCGCGTTGCGGTGGGTGCACTGAGTCAGTCGATCGCCTGGTACGCGGCCGTCCAGAAGTCCCGGTACGCAGCGGGTTCCGTGGGGAACAACGCGACCTGCGTGAGCAGGACGGCGATCA
>DATEPR010000145.1:0-5986 GCA_035273045.1 Pseudonocardiaceae bacterium
GCCTCGGCAGGGCTACCAGAACCAATCGGCCGGTCTGGTTCTGGTCCGAGCCGGTCAGGCCGGACGTTCCGGCTGTGTCGCGGACAGTCACCACCGTGGCGTTCTCGGCGAGGACCGGGTCGCTCTGGTGGTCGGGGTCGAGCGTGACCACGTCCACGCGGATGCCGGGGCGCAGCAGGTCCGCCACGTCCGGATCGGCCAGGCGGACCGGGACCGTTGCGGCGTCGGGGTCGCCGGTGGTCAGGGCGGTGTCAGCCTGGCCGACCAGGCGGACGTCGGTGAGCGGTTCACCGGCGCGAACCGGAGCGGCCAGGACCCGGCCGACGGCGGCCTCCCGGCGGACCAGCGCGCCGCTCGGCACGACGGAGGCCGGCAGCCGCCGAACCGACACGTCGGCCCGGGTGAGCAGGCTACCGGGAGCCATGTCCCGGGCAGCCACGACGACATCGGTCTGTGCGGTCTCCCCGGCACCGGCCGGACGCAGCGCCAGGGCGCCCGCCAGGACCACCAGGGCGATCGCGACGATGCGGCGCAGCGCCATGGTGCGGGGCCAGCCTCTGCCGCGCAGCAGCGAGCGCAGGCGGTCGATGGGGCGCGGGTTGAGTTGGGTGTGGCGGAACACTTCTGCCTCCTACGTCGCGGGGGTGGTGACCGCGACGTTAGGCGGAAGTGGGTGTTGGGACCGCGGTGTGCGGGCGGGTTGTGGATAAGTGGTGGGGCTGTGGACAGCCGGAGGTCAGGAGGCCTTGGCTGTGGTAGCGGCCGGCTTGGAGTCGCTGGACGAGGACGACTTCTCGGCCGGCTTGGACTCGGTCTTCGACTCGCTCGGCTTCTTGGCGTCAGCCCGGCTGTCGGTGCGGTAGAAGCCGCTGCCCTTGAACACCACGCCCACGGAACCGAACAGCTTGCGGAGCTTCCCCGAGCACTCTGGGCACTCCGTCAGCGACGCGTCCGCGAATGACTGCACGGCTTCGAACCTGTGGCCGCAGGCCGTGCAGGCGTACTGGTAGGTCGGCACGTTCGGCTCCCTCACGCGACTACCGCGATACCCGGATTGGCACTCGGCGGTGGAGAGTGCCAACACGATGATGCGCCAGACACCGTACCGGGCGCAAACCTTCTCGCACACACCACGCCCGACCAGGCACGATGCGAGTCACCCCAGCCGCAGAAGTCCCCCGGCCGGGGTGAGTGCCGCCGTCATCGGCACGTCGTGCGACTCGTTCGGCAGTTCGTCGACGATCTCGTCGTCCCGCACCACCGCGACCAGCGGCGTGCCGGGGCGGGCCAGTGGCAGCGAACGGTCGTAGTGACCGCCACCTCGCCCGATCCGGTGACCTGCCCGGTCGACCGCCAGCGCGGGCACCAGCACCAGGTCCGCCCGCCCGATCGCGGCGGCGCCTTGGTGTGGCCCGGACGGCTGGAGCAGGCCGTACGGGCCGGGCGTCAGCGAGTCCGGACCGGCGTAGTCCGCCCACTCCAGCGGCGCCGCGCCGACCACCACCGGCAGCAGCACCCGGCGACCGGCGCCGGCCAACGCGGTGATCAGTTCCAGGGAACCCGGTTCGTCGCCCACCGGCACGTAGCAGCACACCACACCAGCGGGTATGGCGACGGCGGCCGCGGCCAGTGCATGGGCCTCACGAGCACGCTGCTCTGCCGGCACCAACCGGCGTGCCGCCAGCAGCCGGGCACGCCAGTGACGTTTGGAGTAGCGATCTTCTCCCGTGTCGGCCACAGCAGGAGGTTAGGCTCGCTCACCATGAGCCCGACGCACGCCTGCCAGACCGCCATCGTGCCCGCCGCCGGCCTGGGCACCAGGTTCCTGCCTACCACGAAGGCCGTGCCGAAGGAACTGCTCCCGGTCGTCGACACGCCGGGCATCGAAATGGTGGCCGCGGAGGCCGCGCAGGCGGGGGCGAAGCGGCTGGTGATCGTCACCTCACCGGACAAGTCGGCCGTGACCGACTACTTCCGCCCGCAGCCGGAACTGGAGCGGACGCTGGCGGAGCGCGGCAAGACCGATCTGGCCGCCAAGGTGCGCCGGGCCACCGAGTTGATCGAGGTCGTCGAGGCCATCCAGGAGAACGCGTTGGGGCTCGGGCACGCCGTCGGCTGTGCCGAACCCGCGCTGCTGCCCGACGACGACGCCGTGGCCGTGCTGCTGCCCGACGATCTCGTGCTGCCCAACGGCGTGCTGACCAGAATGGCCGAGGTGCGCGCCCGCTACGGCGGCAGTGTGCTGTGCGCGTTCGACATCCCGCGGGAGGAGATCTCCGCGTACGGCGTGTTCGACGTGGATGCGACCGACGACCCCGACGTGCAGCGGGTGCGCGGCATGGTGGAGAAGCCGAAACCGGAGGACGCGCCGTCGACGTTCGCGGCCGCCGGCCGATACCTGCTGGACAGGGCCATTTTCGACGCGCTGCGGCGGATCACGCCGGGCTCCGGTGGCGAACTCCAGCTCACCGACGCGGTCGCCTTACTGATCGACGAGGGACATCCGGTGCACGTCGTGGTCCATTCCGGCCTGCGACACGACCTCGGGAATCCCGCCGGATTCCTGCGGGCCGCTGTTCACTTTGCACTGGAGGATCCGGACTACGGCCCGGCGCTGCGCGAGTGGCTGCGGGAGCGACTCGACCACGAATGACGGTGTCCGGCACGGCGCCGGGGCACCGCCGAACTGCGAGGACCAGCCGATGAGATCAGTAGACGAGCAGCTAGCCAGAGTGCTGGCCGGTGCGGTGCGGCCAGCCCCGGTCCGGGTGGCGATCTCCGAGGCCCAGAGCCTGTTGTGCGCCGAGGAGGTCGTGGCGGAGCGGGCGCTGCCGGGCTTCGACCAGGCTGCCGTCGACGGGTACGCGGTGCGCAGCGTCGACGTGCAGGCCGCCGACACCGAACTGGTCACCCTCCCCGTCGTCGGCGAGATCCCGACCGGTTCCCGGCAACCCAGGCGGTTGCAGCCCGGCCAGGCCGTCCGGGTCGCCACCGGCGCGCCGCTGCCCACGCTGGCCGACGCCGTCGTGCCCACCGACTACACCGACGGCCACGACGCCCGCGTGACCATCCACCGGCCCGTGCCGTCGGCGGCGTTCGTGCGGCGCACCGGTGAGGACGTGCAGCCCGGTGACGTGGCCGTGCGGCGGGGATCGACGATCGGCGCCGCACAGGTGGGTCTGCTGGCCGCGGTGGGCAGGGACAAGGTGCTGGTGCACCCCCGGCCCAGGGTGTCGGTGATCTCGGTGGGCGACGAACTGGTGGACATCGGCCGGACCCCTGGCCCCGGTCAGGTGTACGACGTCAACTCCTACGCGCTGGCCGCCGCCGGCCGGGACGCGGGCGCCGAGGTGACCAGGGTCGGCATCGTGCCCGGCGACGCCAAGCGGCTGCGCGAGGTGGTCGAGGGCCGGTTGCTGCTGTCCGAGGTGGTGGTCGTCGCCGGTGGTGTCGGCGGCGCCGGTGGCATGGAGATCCATGACGCGCTCGCCGAACTCGGCAACATCGACGTCACCCGGGTCGGCATGCACCCCGGTTCGGTACAGGGTTTCGGCCGGCTCGGCCCCGACCTGGTGCCCACGTTCCTGTTGCCCAGCAACCCGATGAGCGCGCTGGTGGTGTTCGAGGTGCTGGTCCGGCCGTTGATCAGGGTCGCGCTCGGGAAGCGCAGCCCGCACCGCAGGATGATCACCGCGCGGCTGCTGTCGCCGATCGCGTCCACCAAGGGGCGCAAGGGTTTCCTGCGCGGCCAGTTGCTCAGGGACACCGCCACCGACGAGTACCTGGTGCAGCCGCTCGGCACGTCCGGAGCGCACCTGCTGGCTTCGCTCGCCGAGGCGAACTGCCTGATACTGGTCGACGAGGAGACCACGGACGTCGCGGTCGGCGACGACGTGCAGGTCACCTTTCTCGCGCAGCGCGGGTAGCCGTCGCGGTGGGTGGCCCGCCGGATATGTTCGAGGCATCCCGACTTCAGACGTGAGGGAGCGCCGCAGTGCCCGCCGAACGTGGACTGTCCGCCGGAGCCGGCGATCCCGCCTGGTCACTCGGCGGTTCGCCCGGCCGGCACCCCGGCTGGCCCACCCGGCTCGGCCCGCTGGCCGTCCCCGCCGGCGTGGTCGAACTGCGGCCGCCGCACCTGTTCGACGCTTCGGCGTGGAGCCGGATCCGGCTGCGCGACCAGTCCCACCTGGAGAACTGGGAACCCAGCGGAGTCGGCCGGTGGGAGGACCGCAACAACACGCTGGCGTGGCCGTCGCAGTGGTGGGCACTGCGGGCGCTGGCCCGCAGCGGGCAGTCGCTGCCGTTCATGATCTGCGTCAACGGTGAACTGGCCGGGCAGGTCACGGTCGGCAACATCGTGCGGGGCGCGCTGTGCTCGGCGTGGATCGGCTACTGGGTGGCCAGCCACGTGGTGCGCGGCGGCGTCGCCACCGCGTCGGTGGCCCTACTGGTGGACCACTGCTTCGCCGAAGGTGGCCTGCACCGGTTGGAGGCCACGGTCCGGCCGGAGAACGTGGCCAGCCTCCGCGTGCTGGGCAAGCTGGGCTTCCAGCAGGAGGGGCTGTTCCGGCGGTACCTGGACGTGGCCGGCGGGTGGCGTGACCACTACTGCTTCGCCCTGACCACGGAGGACGCGCCCACCGGGCTGGTGAACCGCCTGGTGGGGCAGGGGCGCGCCCGAATCCCGTGACCGGTTCGCCCGTTCGGGCGATTCTCACGTGTGGTAATGCTCCGGCCCGATCCACCGGCGTGGCTCCGACACCAGTGTGACTGTTGTGACTAACGTGGCGACGGCACCAACCATGCCATGCGTGTACACAGGGGGAGGTGACGGGGGCATGCCCAGCTCATTGATCATTGTCGCGCTGGTCGGAGCGTGGCTGCTCGTCCTCGTCCCGATCGTCGCCCGCAGGCGTCAGGAGGTGGCCAGGACCGCGGACTCGACGCTCGCGGCCAGGGTCGTCCGCAGCGGGGGTGTACACGGCACGGCGGAGAGGGAGGCCACCATGCCGGACACCGGAGAGGCCGACACAGCACTGGACGGTCCCGAGTACGACTCGGACCCGGACTACGAATACGACGACGACTACGAGGAGTACGCGCCGAGCGAACCGCGGCCGTTCCGGCCCGGCCGGGGCGGGTACGACGCCGAAGCCGCGGCCATGACCGCGCGGGCCAGGTACACGTTCCGGCAGCGGGTCGTCGTGCTCATGCTGCTGGCCGCCCTGGTCACCGGACTGCTCGCGGTGACGGCATCACCGCTGCTGTGGTGGATGCACGCCGCCGTCGACATCGGGCTGGTCTGCTACCTCGGCTACCTGCGCCGGCAGGTGCGCATCGAGGAGGAGATCCGCGACCGGCGAGCCGCCCGCCTCGCCGTCCAGCAGCGTCCGGTCCACCACCCGGCGGCCCGCCCCGAGCACGACGCGCACGGGCCGGCCGACGAGGACCTGGTCGAGGACGAAATCATCGAGCCCGAACCCGAGCCGGTGCTGCCGCCACGGCGGCCACTGACCAGGCACGTGCATCCCGGCACGGTCGTGGTCGACATGGACGACGAGGACCCGGCGTTCGCCGAACTCGACGAGCCCGGCGCGCTGCCCTACCGGCGGGCGGTGGGCGAGTAGCCGATCGAGGGGGTGCGCGGCAGCGGAGCGGGCAACTGCTATGCTTCCGCTGCACTCCACGGGGCTGTAGCGCAGTTGGTAGCGCGTCTCGTTCGCATCGAGAAGGTCAGGGGTTCGATTCCCCTCAGCTCCACGCTGGAGGGCTTACTAGAACAATGGACCTTGTCCATGCCGCCTAGGAGCGCTTCCAGGCTGTACATGGCAGCAGAGCCGTCCCGCTGGTTGGGGACGGCTCTGCTGCTGTCTGAGGGCTCGGAATCACCCGCCGGTGCGGGCGGCGCGTCACCCCGGGGCATCTGCTGGCCGCGCTGGATGCGGTGAAGTCGGGCGAACGGCTCTCGCAGCGTGCTGCCGGT